>JANOWV010000586.1:0-3884 GCA_031418075.1 Actinomycetes bacterium | reverse complement strand
ACCATCCGATGATCGCCGAGGCCGTACACGCCCGCCGTATTCGGGTACAGCAGATCTTGAGCGCTGTAGACACGGCCGTAGTCTCGAGCCGCCTCGCGCTGCAGGAATGATGCCCAGTCGGTCTGTGGAAAGGGATCGGATTGTTCGCCGTACACCCCGCGCGGGGCTAGGAGGACCAGCTCCATGAGCACCACTCCCGCGATGACCCACGATGCACGACGCGGGCGCAGGAACAGCGCGGCGAGGACGACCGCGACGAAGGACGCTGCGGCCAGCCCCCACCCTCCGAAGAGATCGAAGTTGCTTCGGCCCAGCGCAAGATGGCTCTTCGTCGTTGCAACGAACACGATGGCGACCAGGAATCCGGTTCCGATGACACCGAGCACCCGTCTTTGTTCGATCGACCCATCGCTCACCGCTTGTGCGCCGACTCCTGCGACGATCGCGAGCGCAAGCGCGAGAATCGGTGTTCCGAATACGGTCCAGAGCGCCAGGTTCGAGATCGGTATGTGTCGGGTCCAGTCGACCAGTCCACCGCCGAAGATCTTGAACGCAACTGCGATGCCGACCACAAGGATCGGCCACCCGAGATATCGCTTCATCGCCCGCGGGCTCGCGATGGCGATCAAGACGAGCATGAACGCACTTGCCCCGACCCAGTTGCTCGTACCGTCATAGACGCTGCTCGGCGTCTCACCGATGGTCGGGACAACCCAGTTGAGCAGCGACTGGATCGGGAGTGTTCCCTGAGGCTGCGCTCCCAGGCCTTTGTGGATGTTGTGCGACACCCCCAGGTATTCGCCGAACGTAAGGAGGAGCGGGGCTGCAAGCGCCAACGCGATCGCTGCGGCAGTGGAAAGCCGCAACGCCGACGCCCAGCGGGACACGGGCGATCTCGGACCACGGAACAACCGAAGCAGTGCGTACATGCTTGATGCGCCGACCGCCATGAATGCTGGTTCGGGCATGCCGACGGTCCAGATGCCGGCAAGCGCGACGGCGAGACCCGCTACGGGCCAGGCGCGACGGGACCGTAAGCAGATCTCGACGAGACAGAGGATCAGCGGCAGATACAGGTAGGTGCGGAACCACTCGTTGTTGCTGTAGCCGAAGAACCATCCGGAGAGCGCAAAGATCGACGCGGCAACGGTCGACGCCACGAACAGCAGACCGAGCACGCGAGCAAACGCGTACGTAGCAATACCGATCAGCATGAGGCCGATCAAGACGCTGAGATCAAACGCTCGTTGTGAGGTTTGAAGGCGCATCGGCAGGAGCAGCGGATCGAAGGCCGCCGTCTGCATGTTCCCTGCGAGCGGGGCCCCGATCCCCTGGAACGGGTTCCAGATCGGGATCTCGCCCTCGTCGATCTGCGTTCCGACGACATGGGCCCACGCGTTCATCTGCCACGAGCTCGCACCCGGGTCGCGGCGGAAGTCGAATCGATGCGTCTCGATGCTCACGCATTCGGGAAAGCCCAAGGAAGAGCGAACACTGTCGGAACCGCGATCGGGGGCGAACGAACATGCAGGACCGTCGAGTCCCGAAACGCGGTCCTGCATGCTGAAGGTCTTGTTCCCGAGCGCGACCTCCGAATAGCCGATGACTACCACGACGCAGACGGCGAACACACAAAGCGCGTCGCGCCAAGAACGATGAGCGAGCCGCCTCATCGTGGCACTCACTCGGGATGGGCCTCAGGCGCGTCGTCGTAGACCGGGACGAGGCCGAGGGCGAACCCGGCCAGGACGCCGAGGGCCGCCACCAGCCCGGCCAGGAGGTATGCGGACGTTCGGTCGACGCGGCTCACGACCAGGGCGATCACCCCGAGGCTCGCGGCCGTCACATAGATGGTCCCGACCGCGCCGCGCACCGGGAGACCCAGGCGCACGAGCCGGTGGCTGACGTGGTCACGACCGCCCTGGAACGGGCTCCGGCCATGACGCAACCGGGCGAGCGTCACGAGGGTCGTGTCGAGGATCGGGACGCCGAGCACCAGGAGCGGCACGAGGAAGGTGACGTCCTCGGGCGCGCCGAACCGGAGCTTCAGGCTCAGGTAGGCGAGCACGAAGCCGAGGTACAGGCTCCCGGCATCGCCCATGTAGATCCGCGCCGGATGGAAGTTGTGGCGGAGGAAGCCGAGCGCGCACCCCGCGAGCGTGGCGGCGAGCGCGGCGACGAGGAACTGTCCTTCGACTTGCGCGATCGTGAAGATCGAGCCGGCCGCGATCGCCGCGACTCCGCCGGACAGGCCGTCCATGTTGTCGAGCAGGTTGAACGCGTTCGTGATCCCCACGACCCACACGACCGTCACCAGCGCGTTGAGCGTGCTCGACCCGGCGAAGTGGACGCCGGCACCCACAGCCCACACGCCGACACCCGCGGCGGCCTCGACCACGAGCCGGACGATCGGCCCGAGCCCTCGGAGGTCGTCGAGCAGCCCGACGACGCTGAGCACGAGCGCCATCCCCAACACCGCCGCGAGCTCGTCGAAGCCGGACTCCGGCGGCCGGACGACACCGACCACGAGGACCGCGACGGAGAGCGCGCTGACGATCGCGAGGCCCCCGAGGTAGGGCACCGGGGACTCGTGTCCCTTGTGGTCACCGGGATGGTCGAGGATCTGTCGCCGTTGCGCGACCACGAGCGCGAGGGGCGTGAACACGAGCGCGAGCAGCAGTGCGCCACCGAACGCCGCCGCGTACTCCCACCATGCACCGGTCACGACGTGCTCTTCATCATGGGAACGCTACGCGTCCAGCCAGGCCTGGAACATCAGCACGGCCCACAGGCGATGTCGGTGGTCCTGCCGACCGGATCGGTGCTCGTCCCATGCCGTGCGCACGGCGTTCACGTCGAGATGACCGTCGCCACGCAGTCGGCGCTCGTCGAGCAGGCCCTCGGCCCAGTCACGCATCGGTCCGCGCAGCCAGTCGCCGAACGGGACGCCGAAGCCGGTCTTCGGACCACCGATCAATGCCTCTGGGAGATGCCGTCCGAGCACGTCGTGGAGGACCCGCTTCCCTGCACCGCCCTGCACCTTGGTCGCGAGCGGGAGGCGCCACGCGACGTCGAACACCCCGGGGTCGAGCAGGGGGATGCGCGCCTCGAGGCTCACGGCCATGGACGCGCGATCGACCTTCGTGAGCAGATCATCGGGGAGGTACGTGAGCGTGTCCGCGAGCATCGCCCACTCCACTGCCGATCCCACCGGCCAGTCCGCCGGTGGCGACACGACGGTGTCCGGTTCGGTTCCGGCGAGGACGGGTGGGACGTCCCAACACTGCACGAGGGACTGGTAGACCGCGCCACGAGGAACGAGCAGCGAACCTGCGAGCTTGTGGAGCTTGTCGCCCGGCTGCGCCGGTGCACGACGCCCCGGAACGACGCGGGCAGCGCCTCGCACGAGACGGTCCCACCGGGCCGGCGACTGGGAGCGGAGCGCGCCGGCGACGACCGCGCGCGCGGAGCGAGGAAGTCCCGACCACCGCCGGAGCCGTTCGAGCGCGAAGTACCGCGTGTAGCCGCCGAAGAGCTCGTCGCCGCCGTCACCCGAGAGTGCGACGGTCACGTCGCGACGCGCGAGCTCCGAGACCAGCAACGTAGGGATCTGCGACGAGTCGGCGAAGGGCTCGTCGTAGATCGCGCCGAGGCGCGGAACGACTGCTTGCGCCTCCGACGCGGTGACGTACAGCTCGGTGTGATCGGTACCGAGGTGCCCGGCGATCGCGCGCGCGCGGGCCGCCTCGTCGTAGCCCTCGGCGTCGAAGCCGATGGAATAACTAGCGGCGCGCTGGCCACTCGCTTCGCGGATCATGCCGGCGACGGTAGAGCTGTCGGTGCCGCCGCGGAGATAACACGCCGGCTTGCTGCCGTCGAGCTGG
>JANOWV010000585.1:0-3115 GCA_031418075.1 Actinomycetes bacterium | reverse complement strand
CCGCGGCCCATGCCTTCACCGGGCCTCGGCGTCACCGCGTCGGCCCCGATGGTCAGGGCCTGGTCCGGTTCGGGGGCGGCCTTGCGCTCGAGCGCCTTGACGAGCCGCCGGCGACGACCGGCGACGACCGTCGCCCGGGTGATGGCGAGGAACGTCACCAACCCGAGGGTCGCGCCGGCGAGGAGCGTCGGCCACGTGATCTGTGGGCCACCGAGCGCCCACACGATGTCCACGACCGCCGCGCCCGCGATCCCGCCGACGACGGCCATCACGAAATATGCACTGGGCCGACGCTTCCCCCGCCGGAGCGGGAGGCTCAGCGACCAACCGTACGTGAGGACGAACGCCAGCACGAGCAAGCCGGCGAGGCCGTTGGTGGCGAGGAGGATCGACCGATCGGACTCGAAACGGAACTCGTCCGCGCGGAGCTCTCGCTTACGGTCGTCGAGGAACCGCAGCTCACCAGTGACCTTCCCGCTGATGAGCACCCGGACTCGCTTGGCGTCGATCTTCGCCTCGAAGCCGCCGCCGGGAGAGGGGGCGAGCAGCCCGGATCGAGACGGAGGGATCTGCACACCGAGCGCCGAGAACCCGAGCCGCACGTACACCGCCTCATCTGCACCATCGGGAAGGTCGTCGAAGCGGACCGGGACCTCGTCCGCAAGGTTCGCCTGAACCCGATCGTCCGACGCGATGTCGGTACCGGCGACGCGAACGTTGCCGGGGCGGAGAGTGTTGGGAGACGGATCCGGCGAACCGAGTCCGACCGCGCTGACGACCACGAGCGTTGCGAGCAGCAGCGCGGACGCCACAGCGGCAAGGATGGGTCGCTTCGGCGGCGCGATCAGGTCGTCGACGCGGACGAGGTCGTCGGGAGTGAGATCGTCCATGCGCGCGCCGGCGTGACGCGACGACGCCTCGCGGCCGATGACGGATGCCGTCCCTGCGCTGCCCGGCGCGTCGTCCGTCATCGGGGTCGCCGGACCCGCCGCAATCGCGATGGGGCCCGTCGCGACGAGGGTCAGGTCGGCGCGCCCGAGCCATCCGGGTCCGAACGACTCCGTCGCGGCTTCGGCGAGCGCGACACCGAACTCCTCGGCACTCTGGTATCTGTGGTGCGGGTCGCGTGCGATTGCACGCATCGCGACGTCGACGAGCGGCGCTGGTACGTTCGGTGCGACGGTCGACAGGTCGGCAGGCTCCTCGTTGACCCGCCGCTCGAGGACCTCGACCGACGTCCCCTCGATCGAGAAGGGGAGCGTTCCGGAGAGCAACTCGAAGAGCACCGTTCCGGTCGCGTACACATCGGCGGTCGGGCCGCACGCTGCTCCCTCGGCTTGTTCGGGCGCCATATAGGCGGGGGTCCCGATGACGGCGCCGTCGACCGTGGTGACGGTCTCGTCGCCCCCGAAGACCTGCGCGATGCCGAAGTCGGTGATCTTCAGGCTTCGATCGGCCGCAAACATGAGGTTCTCGGGCTTCACGTCGCGGTGCAGGACCCCGCGTTCGTGGGCGAACTGCAGCCCGGCGCACGTCGCGAGCACTGCGGTGCAGGCGGTGGCCATCGTGACGCCATCACCGATGAATCGGTCCCAGAGCGTCCCACCCGGCAGTGACTCCATGACGAGGAGGCAGAGGCCCTCGCTCTCCACGTAGTCGTAGACGGGGACGATGTGTGGGTGGGCCAGGGCGGCCAGCGTCCGGGCCTCCTGACCGAAGCGCTGGCGGACCTCGTCATCGGCCGCGAATGCCGACGGGAGCTGCTTGATGGCGACTTCCCGGTCGAGCTGGCGGTGCCGGCCAGCGAGAACGATCCCCATCGCGCCGCGGCCGAGCTCGCCGCGGATCTCATAGCTGGGGAGAGCGTTCTGTACCGGTGTGAGGACGACTTGGACCATCGTGTTTCCCATGCTCCCCTGTTATGGCCTGGTCACGGTACTCCATCGGCGCTGGCGGAAGGCAGGTGAGTTCCTGCCAGTCCGCACAACCGCCTGGACCTGCGACCTACGGGCCAGTCCTGCCGATACCATCGGGCGATCAATACTCGTGGCTCGGCATCGAAGGCCCCGGGGCGGGGTTCCGGCGCAGCCGGTGGCGCCGCGCCCGAATATCCATTGGTTGAGGTGCGTCCGCCACGGTGCAAGCCCCTCGTCCTGGCGATCCGGGAACCGGTGGAGCTCGGCCGCGAATGCGACGGGCTCCTGCTCGCGGATCCCGAGGTGTCGCGAAGGCATGTCATCCTCCGGTTCGAGGGCACCGAACTCATCGTCGAGGACCTCGGAAGTACCAACGGCACGACCGTCAACGGGGTGAGGATCGAGGTCCCGGTACCGCTCTGGGAGAACGACATCGTGCGGCTAGGCGGCACCGAGCTCCGGTTGGTCCCTGGGACGGGCAGCGCTGGTGGCACATCTGGTGTCGCGGCGAGCAGTGCCGTCGTGCGAGGCAAGGTCGACTCGTCAGGCGCGCGCATGACCTCGATCGAGTCGGTCGCAGCTGCGGTCGACGAGAAGGGCGGGGAGGTCGCTTCCCTCGCTGCCGTGAGCGGGACGATCACGATCGTGTTCTCCGACATCGAGTCGTCGACCGCGATGGCGATGTCGCTCGGTGACTCTCGGTGGTTCGAGGTGCTCGGTGAGCACAACGAGATCATCCAGCGCAACCTTGCCGCGTACGACGGCACTGTCATCAAGTCGCAGGGGGACGGGTTCATGCTCACGTTCCCAAGCGTGCGGGCCGCGCTGCTCTGCATGATCGAAGTGCAGCACGACCTCGCCGCGCGGGCGCGCGACTCCGTCGACGCTCCGATTCGGATTCGGATCGGGATGCACACCGGCGAAGCCATCGTCGACGCCGAGGGCGACCTGTTCGGCAAGCACATCATCATGGCGGCACGCATCGCGAACCTTGCCGACGGCGGCCAGATCTTGGTGTCGTCGATCACAAAGGAGATCGCCGCGAGTCGCGACGACGTCGCCTTCGGGCCGCCGCAGGAAGTCGATCTCAAGGGAATCAGCGGCACGCACTACGTGTACGACGTGCGCTATCGCGAAGACGACACGGTGGTCAGTACGCACTCCCCGGAGGAAGGGTCGACCCCGGCGAGTCGGCCGAG
>JANOWV010000584.1:0-5563 GCA_031418075.1 Actinomycetes bacterium | reverse complement strand
GTGAGCGGGAACCTCTGGGTGCCCGAGCTCACCGCAGGCCGCACCATCGAGGAAGTCGGCGACGCACTCGACGGCGACGTCCTCGGCAACGACCCGACTGCCGCGTACGACGCGTCGGCCGCGGGTGCTGCCGCCGCGTTCCGGGCCGACGGTGCGATGGACGCACCCGTCGCGGTGTCGTACGGGCCCGTGCCGGGATCCGTCTACTGCGGGCACCGGTTCATGGACGTCCTGATCCACGGGTGGGACCTCGCGTACGCGACCCGCCAGGACGCGAACCTCCCCGAGGAGCTGGTCGAGGCGTGCTTGGAAGTTGTCGAGCCGCAGCGCGAGATGCTCGCGGGCAGCGGCATGTTCGACACGGTGGCGATCCCCGAGGGGGGCGACCGCCAGGCGACCCTGCTCGCGGTCCTCGGCCGCAGCGAGTGACGCAATAGGCTCGCTCGCCATGGGCCAGGAGATCACCGTCACCTCGCGTCCCGGTGCGTCACCGACGATCCGGATGTTCGCGTGCAACCGCTCCCTCACCGGGATGGCGATCGAGTCGTACGCCTCGATCGACGACGCCGGCGGAAGCCGAGCGCCCGACGTGCTCGCGAAGCGGCTGTTCGACCTCGGTGCGACCCGGGTCACCGTGTACTCGAGCGACGTGACCGTCGAGGCTCCCGAATCGGCATGGGCCGCGCTCGAGCCGAAGGTGGACGAGACGATCCGCCGTCTCTTCGGCTTCTACGGCGACGACGCCGGCTGGTCCGACGACAACCTGCTGGCGATGGGCGTGCAGCCCCTCCCGCGCCCGGAGCCCTCCGCCTAGCTCCGCCTTGTTCGGGCTGGCGCCTCCCGTCTTGCGCATCGAACGTATGTTCGGTACAACGGAGGAGTGACAGCAGCGCTTCCCCAACCAGATCTTCCGGGGCGGGATCCGGAGGCCCGGGCCCGGTTGCGGGCGGTAGCCGAACAGGCCCGCCCGCTGCACCTCGCCCGCAACCGCACGTTCCCCGTCCCTGGTCCGCTGGGCGAGCTCCTCCCCGGGCACGGGTTGCGACGGGGCGCCGTGGTCGGAGTCGACGGCACGCCCGGCGCGGGGGCCACTTCGGTCGCCTTTGCGCTCGCGGCCGCGGCGACAGCTGTAGGGGAGTGGGCCGCGGCGATCGACCTCACCGGCACCCTGGGGGTCGAGGCCGCGGCGGCCGCGGGGGTCGCGCTCGAGCGGTTCCCGGTGGTGCGCTTGGCCCACGGTCCCGCGTCGCGCTGGGCCACGGTGGTGGCCGCGCTCCTCGACGGGGTGGGGCTCGTGCTCGCCGAGGTCCCGCCACATGTGCGGGCCGCCGACGCCCGTCGACTCGTGGCGCGGGCGCGGGAACGGGGGAGCGTCCTCGTCGTGCTCGGGGACCGGTGGCCCGGGAGCACCGCGGTGACGCTCGTCGCCGAGGGCGGGCCCTGGTCGACGCCGGACGGAGAAGAGGACCGGGTCACCGTGCTCCCCGTCCGCACGCTGCGGGTGCAGGTCGCGGGACGGGGGGAATCGGCCCGGACGCGCCACGGTGGCCTCGCGTCCAGTGCCTGAGCGCACGCTCGCGCTGTGGTGCCCGGCGTGGTCGGTCACCACGGCCCGTCAGGAGGATCCCGGGCTCGCCGGTGTGCCGGTCGCGGTCGTGGAGCGAGGCGCACGCGGCCAGATGGTGTGTGCTGTGTCGGCCGAGGCGCGCGACGAGAGCGTAACCGTCGGGCTGCGTCGGCGCGAGGCGGAAGCGCGGTGCGCAGGACTGGTCGTCGTCGACCGCGACCCGGCCGCGGAAGCACGGTCGTTCGAGGTCGTCGCGCGCGCGACCGAGCCGATCACTCCCGCTGTTGTCCTCGAGCGACCGGGGGTGCTCACGTTCCCCACCCGTGGCCCGTCCCGCTACTTCGGGGGCGATGACGCACTCGCGATGCGAGTGCTCGAGGCCGTCGCCGAGCTCGGGGTGGGTGACGCGCACATCGGGATCGCCGACGGTGGCTTCGCGTCCCGGCTCGCGACCCGCGTTGCCCAGACGAACCGCGACGGCGCGAGCCCGGGCACACTCGTGGTTCCCCCCCTCGTCATCCCGGCCGACGGCTCCCCCGAGTTTCTCGCACCGTGGCCGGTCGCGGTGCTGCGAGGTGTGCTCGGCACCGGGACCGAGGGCGATGCGTTCGTGAGTCTCCTCGTGCGGCTCGGCCTGCGCACACTCGGCGACTTCGCTGCGTTGCCCGCACCGTCGGTGCTCGCGCGCTTCGGTGCCGATGGGGCACGCGTGCACCGGCTTGC
The DNA here is from genome assembly GCA_031418075.1 of Actinomycetes bacterium. GTDB lineage: Bacteria > Actinomycetota > Acidimicrobiia > IMCC26256 > PALSA-555 > DASUAO01. The sequence goes on along the minus strand of JANOWV010000584.1, from coordinate 3,273 downwards.
CCGTGGGCTCGAGGAGCACGCCGCGCCCCCGATGTCGCCACCGCCCGAGCTGGCCGAGACCTGCGAGCTCGACCCACCCGCGACGCGTGTCGACGAGGTGGCCTTTGCGGCCAAGGGGCTCGCCGATCGGCTCTTCGACCGGCTCGAGCTGCTGGGGCTCTCCTGTTCGCAGGTGGTGGTGGAGGCCGAGACCGAGCACGGCGAACGCCACGCCCGCTGCTGGCGCCACGATGGCGGGCTGACCGCGGCGTCGCTCGTCACCCGCGTCCGCTGGCAGCTCGACGCCTGGCTGACCGGCCGGTCCGCGGGCCAGTCGCCGGAGGGGGCACCCCACGGGACTGAGGAAGAGGGTGCCACCGCGGGCCTCACCTTCCTGCGCCTCGCCCCCGACCGGGTGGTGCCTGCGACCGGCCGACAGCTCGGGCTGTGGGGTGGCGACGCGGCGGGTGCGGACCGGGCCGAGCGGGTACTCGCCCGGATCCAGGGGATGCTCGGCCACGAGGCGGTCGTCACCGCGGTGGTGGTGGGCGGACGGGCCCCGAGTGAGCGCATCCGGTGGGTCCCGTGGGGCGAGTCACGTGACGTGCCGTCCTCCCAGACCAGAGAGGGCCAGATCAGCGCGGGCTCGCCCGGGGAGGACCAGCCCGGAGAGACCCGGCCCGGGGAAGGTCACGCGCCCTGGCCCGGGGCCGTCCCCGGGCCACCGCCGGCGCGGGTGCACCCGGAGCCGGTGTCCGCCGAGCTGCTCGACGCGGAGGGCCTCGACGTGCGGGTGTCGGGTCGAGGCGAGGCGTCGGCCGAGCCCGCCTGGCTGCGCTGCGAGCTGCTCCCGGGCGGTGGCGGTCGGGTGCTCACGAGCACCGGACCCTGGGCTCACGACCTGCGTTGGTGGGACCGGCTCACCCGTCGACGCCGGGTGCTCTGGCACGTCGTGGTCGCGGCACCCGAGGACGCGAGCCCGGTCGCGTGTCTTGCATCACCGGTTGCGTGTCTTGCATCACCGGTTGCGTGCCTCGCATCAGTGGAGGCAGGCCGTGCCGTGGTCGAGGCCGTCTACGACTGAGCCGATGAGGCCGTGACGCGTGTCACGGCGTGGGCGGGCCCGAATGCGCCGATACTGGAGCAATGACGAAGCCTGCACCGGTCGTGATCGACGGCGACGCTCCTCTCCGAGTCTCCTCGAGATCGGGCTCGATCACCATCACCGCCGAAGATCGAACCGACGTGCTCGTCGAACGCGGCCCTGACGCGGTGGCGTCGCGCGACGGCGGGATCGAGGTCAAGGGGAAGTCGGGCGCCGTGTCGATCCGCTGCCCGAGTGGATGCGATGTGGTGGTCGGGACCGGATCCGGATCGGTCACGTTGCAGGGTGCGCTCGGCGATGCCCGCGTGACCACGGGCAGCGGCAGCGTCACCGTAGAGCGCGCCGCGCGGGTCGATGCCCGCACCGGCTCTGGCAGCGTGGAGGTCGACGAGTGCGACGCCGACTGTCGGGCCCAGACCGGGAACGGACGCGTGCATGTGGGACGCGCCGAGTCGGTCGAGCTGTCGACCGGGTCGGGCACGATCGAGGCGGATGACGTTGGCGCGGCGCGCGTCCGTGTGGGCAGCGGCACGGTCTCGCTCGGTCTGCGCGACCGAGGCGACGTGGCGGTCGAGGCCGGTTCCGGGAACATCACGGTCTCGGTCGCGGCCGGCTCGCATCCGATCACCGAGCTGCGGACCAAGCGTGGCAACGTCGAGTGCGACTGTGTCGCAGGCACCGACGGCACCATCCGCGTGCGCACCGGGAGCGGCAACATCACGGTCGAAGAGCGGTGACGGGCGCCGCGACCACCGGCGCCATCGTCTTCACCGACATCGTCGGGTTCACCGAGTTCACCTCGGAGCAGGGCGACACCGAAGCCCTCGCCATGCTCGACCGGCAGGACCGCCTGGTGCGTTCGGCGCTCCCCGAACGGGCACGAATCGTCAAGGAGCTGGGTGACGGGCTCCTCCTCTGGTTCCCAGAGGCCGGTCCCGCGCTCGAGACGTGCCTCGGGCTCCTCGATGTGTTCACCGACGTCCCCGACGACGCGTCGCCGCTCTGGGTGCGGATGGGGATGCATTGGGGCTGCCCGACGCCACGCGGGGACGACCTCGTGGGGCACGCGGTGAACCTCACCGCGCGCATCGTCGACGTCGCCGGTCCGGGCGAGCTCCTCGTGTCCGAAGACGCACGCGTCGCGGCCGACGCGCAGGTCGATGCCGTCGCCTTCGACGAGCTGGGTCCCGTCGTGATGCGCGGGATCCCCGACCCGGTGCCGCTCTATCGCGTGTCGCGGGCGCTCACCTCGACGGTGTGAGTCCGGTCATCCGACCAGTCGGTAGAAGCGCCAGAAGTCGTGCTCGATCGGGAGCACCTCCATGTCGGCGTACCCGGCCTCTTCGGCGTAGCGCCGGAGCGTCGGCGCTCGCATGATCGTGCCGGTACCGGCAGCGGGGGGATCGGTCATCGCGCAGGGGAGGCAGTGCACCGCGCTGAAGCCCCACTGGAACCGCTCCATGTCATCGACGTCGACGGTGAACTCGTCGGCGACGCGTTCGTCGGCGACCACGACGTTGCCGCCGTCGGCGCGCAGACCCCGCATAGCTCGGAGCGCGCCGACGGGATCGCACATGTCGTGGATCGTCTCGAACGCGCACACGAGGTCGAACGAACCTGCGAGCCCTGGGTCGGCCGCGTCGCGGACCTCGAACGACACTCGGTCGCCAACGCCGGCCTCGGTCGCGTGTTCGCGCGCGGTCGCGATCGACGCGTCGTCGAGGTCGAGCCCTACGACCTGGGCATTGGGGTACGACTGCGCGATCGCGATCGTCGACCACCCCGACCCGCAGCCGACGTCGGCGACGCGAGCAGGTGGATCGGCCCGCAACCGCGCGTCCACGTCGGCGATCGCCGGGAACCATTCGGTGCCGAGCTGGTTCACGAACATGGGGCGGTTCAGGAGCGCGATCGCCTCGCGGATGTCCGCGCCGTAGGACTCGTACGGGACGCCGCCCCCGGAGCGGAACGCTTCCATCACCTCGGGCATCGCAGCCGCGATCCCCATGAGCGCCTTCCCTGCGGGGGCGAAGTAGGCGAGGCTCGTCTCGTTCAGGAGCACCTCGGCGTGCCCGTCGGAGAGCGCAAAGCGGCCGTCGTCCTCGAGGTCGAGGAACCCGGCGACTGCTTGTTGCTGCAGCCACTCGCGCGCGTATCGCTCGTGGATCCCGACTGCGGTGGCCAACCCG
>JANOWV010000583.1:0-2160 GCA_031418075.1 Actinomycetes bacterium | reverse complement strand
GAGGATGCCGCCGTCGAGCGTGCGTGGGCGATCCACGCGGCCATCGGCGCTCCGATCATGGTCGACTCGGGCGAAGTTCACGTGGGTGCGAGCATCGGTCTTGCGCTCGCACCCGGGCACAGCGAGGACTCGGCCGTGCTCCTCCGTCAGGCCGACGCTGCGATGTACCGCGCGAAGGCGGAGCACGTCGGATGCCAGCTGTTCGCCGAGAGCGACGTCGCAACCGCGCAGCTCTCCCGTGAGGTCCGGCACGCGCTCGCCGAGAACCAGCTCGTCGTGCACTACCAGCCCAAGGCCGATCTCCGCACGGGGACGGTCACCGGGGTGGAGGCGCTCGTGCGGTGGGAGCACCCGGAACGGGGGATCATCAGCCCCGGTGCGTTCCTTCCCGCCGCGGAGCACGCCGGCATCATGTTCGCGATCACGATGCGGGTGCTCGAGGAGACCCTGCGCCAGCGTGGCCGTTGGTGCGACGCCGGGTACCCACTCGATGTCGCGGTGAACCTGTCGGCACACGACCTCCTCGACAGTCGCCTGGTCGACGAGATCTCGAGGCTCATGGGGGTGTGGGAGGTGCCGGCCGGCGCGCTCACGCTGGAGGTCACGGAGACCCAGGTCATGGGCGACGTCGCGCGGGTCGCCGAGGCCCTCCAACGGATCAGCGGGTTGGGAGTGCGGCTCTCGATCGACGACTTCGGTACCGGGTACTCGTCGGTACCGTCGCTCCAGCGGCTCCCGATCGACGAGATCAAGATCGACGGCTCGTTCGTCGCGGGGATGGCGCACGACGCCGGCGACGCGATCGTCGTGCGTTCGACTGCGGAGCTTGCCCGGAACCTCGGACTCCGGGTGGTCGCCGAGGGCGTCGAGGACGAAGGAGCATGGGCCGAGCTGGCTCGGATGGGCTGCGACGTCGGGCAGGGCTATTTCCTCGGACGGCCGGTCGCCGGCGACGTGCTGCTGCGGTGGCTCGCCGAGCACCCGGTGCCGCCGTTGCTTCCGATGGTCGGATCCCACCCGGGCCCGTAGGAGGCCTGCAGCGAGCGTCGCCCGGTACCGTCGGCGGTGACGCCGCAGCAGTACGTGGGGGATCGGATGGGTGCAGGGGGGCGATCGGGATCGGTCGGCACGACGACGAGGCCGACCCCGCACACCGCCGACGTCGATGGGTTCGCGGAGGCTACCTCATCCTGAGTGCCGCAACCGTCGTCCCGATGCTGGCGCTCGACGAGCCGCCGTTCCACGACGTGCTCTTCGTGCTTGCGGTGCTGGGCGGACTCCTCCTTTCTCGCACGGTCGGGTTCGCGATCGTCAAGGTGTTGCGACGTCGGATGCCGCGCCCGATCTTCATCGCAGGTGCGGGCCATATCGCTCGGGAGCTCGACCGTGTTCTCACCGAGCACCCCGAGTACGGGTTGCGGCCGACGGCATACGTCGCTGATGTCGACATCCCTGGCGCGGATCGTCCGGTCGTCGCCTACGCCGACGCGCTCGACGCGATCCGGGACGCCGACGCAGTAGGACTCGTGTGCGCGTTCGGTCCGGAGGAGCAGCGCGAGCTGCACGACCTGATCCGGGAGTGCGAGAGCGATCGGAGGCGGGTCTGGGTCGTGCCCCGAATGTTCGATCTCTCGCCGCGTCGCGACCACCTCTGGGGGATCGCGATCGCGGTGATCCACCGGCCGCCCTCGTACAACCCGCTCGTGCGGGCCGCGAAGCGAGCGATCGACCTCATCGTCGCGACGATCGCCCTCGTCGTCCTCACGCCGGTGCTGGTGACGATCGCCGTCGTGGTGCGGTGCTCGTCGCGGGGCCCGATCCTGTTCCGCCAGCGTCGGCTCGGTGTGCGGGGTCGGGAGTTCACGATGCTGAAGTTCCGCACGATGCGTGTCTCGACGTCGAACGACGCCGGGTGGACTGTGCCCGACGACCCGCGCCGGACGGCGGCGGGCCGGCTGCTGCGCCGGACCTCGCTCGACGAGCTTCCCCAGCTCGTCAACGTGGTGCGGGGTGACATGAGCCTCGTCGGGCCCCGGCCCGAGCGTCGCGTCTTCGCCGAGCAGTTCACGCATGCCATCCCGACCTTCCCCGAGCGGGTGCGAGTTGCCGGCGGGATCACCGGGCTGGCCCAGGTCCACGACCTCCGGGGCGACACCTCGA
>JANOWV010000582.1:0-2154 GCA_031418075.1 Actinomycetes bacterium | reverse complement strand
GAGGTCCTCTCTGAATGCCCGATCCACCTCCACCTCGATCCCGATGCCGCCGAGGCCTGGGTGCGCGACAGCCTGGAACCGGTCTTCCCGTTGGGGGTGAAGAAAGACGTCACGGACGGCTTGCGCTTCCCGACCATCCCGAGGCCCACCTTCGATCCCGAACGAACGCTGGCCGCGCTGGGCACGACGACCGACCGCCCCGACCGGTTCGCGACCGCATTCCCGTCGCACCTCGATCCGGAGGACGTCAGTCTCAAACTGGCGGGCGCCGGCGGGGACGGTGCACAGACGGCAGCGATGCTCATCACCCGTGCGGCCATCAGCGAGGGCTTCGACTCGACACACATCCCGAGCTATGGACCGGAATCCCGCGGTGGTACGTCGTATGCCGACGTCCATGTCGCAGTGGACGAGGTGCTCGCCCCCGCGGCGCCGCATCCCCATCTGCTGGTGGCGTTCAACGCTCCCAGCCTCGCCAAGTTCGGCCCGACCGTGCGCCCCGGCGGCATCGTCATCTACGACAGCTCGGTCATCGGCGAGATGCCGCACACGCTGGCGGACGGGGTCCGCGTCGTCGGCGTTCCTTTCGCCGAAGTGGCCAAGGATCTCGGCTCGGTGCTCGTCAAGAACGTGGTCGCACTCGGCGCCCTCCAGGGTGTTACCCAGATCTTCCCGAAGGCGACGTTCCTCGCTGCGATACGCAGTGCGCTCAGCGGCAAAGGAGCCATGGTCGCCCTCAACGAGCAGGCCTTCGAGCGGGGCGCCAACCTGTCGGCCGAGCTCGTCGGCGTCTGACTGGCAAGTCACGAACCTTCCGCTTTTGCCGGACATTTCGTGACTTGCCTCCGGTGATCGTCGAAGATTGCGTCTGCTCACTACGGTGGCCTTCGGAGGTACCGGTCATGCGAAACGCCAGCGTCGGAATGCCGAAATGAGTTCTCAGCTCGTTGCTCTCTGTTTCGATGCGAACGATCCGTTCCGGCTGGCGCGCTCTTGGGCCGAGGCGCTGCGCTGGGAGGTCGCGGACGAGACCGGTGACGTGGTCAGTCTCGTGGCGACCGATGGCACGAGGTTCCAGATCGATTTCGCGCTTGTCCCCGAGCCGAAGGGGGGATGGGCGAACCGCCTTCACCTCGACCTGACGACCACATCTCTCGACGACCAGTCGGAAACGGTCGACCGATTGATCGAGCTGGGTGGCCGACACATCGACGTCGGTCAGGGCCCGCAGGACGAACATGTCGTGCTCGCCGACCCCGAGGGCAACGAGCTCTGCATCATCGAGCCGACCAACAACTTCCTGTCGACCTGCGGGCGTCTCGGATCGATCACATGCGATGGGACGCGCCAGGTCGGATACTTCTGGAGCGCGGCGCTCGGCTGGCCGTTGGTGTGGGATCAGAACGACGAGACCGCGATCCGCGCACCGGATCTCACCGGTCCGATGATCACGTGGGGCGGCGCACCGCTCGATCCGAAGCTCGGCAAGAACAGACTCCATCTCGACATCGCTCCGCTCGCCGACGGCGATCAGCAAGCCGAAGTCGACCGACTCATCTCGTTGGGGGCGAGGCGAATCGACATCGGTCAAGGCGATGTCGATTGGGTCGTCATGGCCGACCCCGACGACAACGAGTTCTGTGTGCTGACTCCCCGCTAGATGCCGCGTCCGGCAACGTTCGCCCTGCGCTGGCGTGCGTTCAAGTCCGGCGGGAACAGCGCAGCGAGCCGGCGATGCAACGCGTCGGGCTTGTGCAACACTGCCACTGAGCCGCCCGAACTATCGTTGCGCCGGTGCCGGGCGATCTCCCAGCAGGGACGGTGACGTTCCTGTTCAGCGACATCGAGGACTCGACGCGGCTGTGGGAAGCGGCGCCGGCCGAGATGGCTGCGGCGACGGAGGTCCACGACGGCATCGTGCGCAGGACGATCGAACAGCACGGCGGCTACGTGTTCGCCGCCGGCGGCGATGGCTTCTCGTCAGCGTTCTCGACCGCATCAGACGCGGCAGACGCTGCCGTGGAGATCCAGCGGAAGTTGCTCGCCGATCCCGCCGCCGTTCCCTTCGGGGTACGGATCGGTCTGCACACGGGCGAGGCGACCGAGCGAAATCGCGCCTACGTCGGCACGGAGGTGAATCGCGCGGCGCGATTG
>JANOWV010000581.1:0-4384 GCA_031418075.1 Actinomycetes bacterium | reverse complement strand
CGGTGCATCCGTCGCGATCCTCGACCTGGGGTCGTCGGCCGGCGCCGACGTCGCGGCCGGGTTCGGCGGTTCCTTCCACGCGGTCGACGTCACCGACTTCGAAGGCACCGAGCGGGTGCTAGCCGAGGCCGTCGAGCAACTTGGTGGCCTGCACATCGCCGTCAACACCGCGGGTGGCGGCACCATCGGTCGCACGCTCACCAAGGCGGGACCACATCCGCTCGCCGAGTTCCAACGCGTCATCGATCTCAACTTGGTCGCGACGTTCAACCTGAACCGGCTCCAGGCGTTCCACATGTCGACGAACGAACCCGAGGACGATGAGCGCGGCGTGATCATCGATACCGCATCGATCGCCGCGTTCGAGGGTCAAATCGGACAGGTCGCCTACACGGCCGCCAAGGCCGGCATCGCCGCGATGGTGTTCACGATGGCGCGCGACCTCGGGAGCCTCGGCATCCGGGCCGTCGCGATCGCACCGAGCCTGTTCAGCACGGGAATCACGGAAGGAATCCCCGACGACTTCGCCGAGGCGCTCACCAAGGACGCCGCGTTCCCGAAGCGGATGGGTCGCCCGGAGGAGTACGGGCGCCTCGCCGTCGCCATCGTCGAGACACCGATGCTCAACGGATCGTGCATCCGCCTCGATGCCGGCCAGCGGTTCGCACCGAAGTAGTGGTTGCATCGGTTCGAGTTGTGCACGAGGCCGTGGAGGTGCGCGCTTCATGACGACGCCGACCACCGAGCCCCTCGGTGCCACAGTCGGTGCGCGTGTCGTGGGCGCCGACCCCGATCGTCTCCTCCACGACGAGGAGTTCCCACGCTGGTGCCTCGACGCACTCGAGGCTCACGGCGCGCTCGTGTTCCGTGACCTCCACCTCGACGACGCGACCCAGGTCGCGTTCAGCAAGCGGCTGGGCGCGGTCGAGGTCTTCGGACGAGGGGAGCACCCGGAGATCTTTCGGGTCACCCTCGACCCCGCGAAGAACCCCGCAGCCGACTACTTGCGGGGAACGTTCGATTGGCACATCGACGGCATGACCGACGACATCCCGATCAAGGCGACGCTGTTGACCGCGCGGGCAGTGGCAGACGAGGGCGGCGAGACGGAGTTCGCGAGTACCTACGCCGCGTTCGAGCACCTCGACGCCGCCGAGCAGGAGCGGTTCGCCCGTGTCCGGGTGGTGCACACGTTCGAGGCATCGCAGCTCCTCGTGAACGCGGATCCGTCGCCGGAGGAGCTGGCGATGTGGCGCCGCCGCCCGGCGAAGGAGCATCCTCTCGTCTGGCACCACCGCAGCGGCCGGCGATCCCTGGTGCTGGGGGCGACCACGTCGCACGTGGTCGGGATGGATGCCGACGCGGGCCGGGCGTTGCTCGATGACCTCCTCGCCCGGTCGACGGTCGCCGAGCGGGTCTATCGCCACACGTGGGCAGTCGGCGATCTCGTGATCTGGGACAACCGCGGGGTGCTCCATCGCGCCCTCCCGTATCCCCGGGACTCGGCGCGGGACATGCACCGCACCACGATCACCGGCCACGAGCCGGTCCAGTAGCACCGCGACTCCGGAGCGATAATCCCCTTCTCTTTTTTTGAGATCGGTGCTATCGTCCGGCACGTCGGCCGGACGCCGGACGCCGGACTCCAGACGCCAGAGGATGGGGGAGCACGCCATGCCGCACTTCGAGAAGCCCGCCGAGGGCTCCTGGACCGAGCACTACGGACTCGGGACCTTGCCCCGGTCGTACGCCGACTCGACATCTCCCGCGTTCTACGAGCTCGAGCGCGAGGCCATCTTCGGCCGCACCTGGCTGAACGTCGGGCGGGTCGAGCAGCTCTCCAGGGTCGGCAGCTTCTTCACCAAGGAGCTCGATGCGGCCGGCACGTCGATCGTGATCGTGCGCGCGGCGAAGGACGAGATCAAGGCGTTCCACAACATCTGCCGGCATCGCGGCAACAAGCTCGTGTGGACCGACTACCCGGGCGAGGAGTCCAAGGGGAGCTGTCGCCAGTTCACCTGCAAGTACCACGGCTGGCGCTACGCGCTCGACGGTGAGCTCACCTTCGTGCAGCAGGAAGAGGAGTTCTTCGACCTCGACAAGGCCGACTATCCCCTCGCGGACATCCAGTGCGAGGTGTGGGAGGGCTTCATCTTCGTGAACCTCGACGCGACGAACGCGACGCCCCTCGAGGAGTTCATGGGGGAGACCGGTGCGAGCCTCGCGGGCTACCCGTTCGGCGAGATGACCCAGGTGCACACCTACCGCGCCGAGGTCGGGAGCAACTGGAAGCTCTTCATCGACGCGTTCACCGAGTTCTACCACGCACCTGTGCTGCACGTTCGCCAGGCGGTCTCCGACGAAGCGTCGAAGCTCCAGGAGTACGGCTACGAGGCGCTCGCGTACAAGCTCAACGGTCCGCACGGACAGGTCTCGTCGTGGGGCGGCATGTCGCCGCCGAAGGACCTCAACATGGTGAAGCCGATCGAGCGCGTGTTGCGCAGCGGTCTGTTCGGCCCGTGGGACGCGCCTGACATCGGCGAGCTTCCTCCGGGCGTCAACCCGGCGCAGCACAAGGCGTGGGGGATCGAGTCGTTCCTCTTCTTCCCCAATTTCATGATCCTGATCTGGAAGCCGAACTGGGTGCTCACGTACCACTACTGGCCGACGAGCTACAACACCCACATCTTCGAGGGCTCGTGCTACTTCGTGCCGCCGAAGAACGGTGCCGAGCGGCTCGCGCAGGAGCTCGCCGTCGTCACGTTCAAGGAGTACTCCCTCCAGGACGGCAACACGCTGGAGGCCACGCAGACGATGATCGAGTCGCGTACGCCGGTGAAGGAGTTCCCGCTGAACGACCAAGAGATCATGATCCGCCACCTGCACCACACGGTCGACGAGTACGTGCAGGCGTTCCGCCAGCAGCAACAGCCCGCCCCGTCGCCCGCCTGAACGAGGAGCAACGAGCCATGTCGGACACCACTGTGCACGTTCCGACGGTCAACCTGCCGGCCGAGTTCGCCGATCTCGCGCCGCTCAGCGAATGGATACTGCCCACCGAGCGCGAGCGCTACGACAAGCGGATCGCGACGCCGATGGACGGGCTCCAGGCCTTCTACGACGCGCTGTTCCCTCGCATGGAGGAGGCGGTGGCGTACCTCGCGCAGGTCCCGTACGACGGCATGCCCGACGACGCGGCCAACCTGCTCTGGATGTGCTGCTCGCTGGTCACGGTCTCGTTCGCGGTCGAGGCGTGGCGCCAGCCGCGCGTGCCGGATAGCGGCGCGGCGTCGTTCAACGCGGTGCTCGAACCGGCGATCTGAACCGGGGATCTGAACCGGCTATCTGAACCGGGGGCGTCGGCTCAGCCCGGAGCGACGTCGTTGCGGTAGACCTTGCCGCCCTTCATCACGAAGCACACCTGTTGGGTGACCGTGATGTCGGTGAGCGGGTCGCCGGGTACGGCGATCACATCGGCGAGGAGCCCCGCCTCCAGGCGGCCGCGGTCGTCGACGTCGATGAGGTCGGCCGAGGTGAGCGTCGCGGCGCGGAGCGCCTGCAGCGGCGTCATGCCCCGGTCGACGAGTGCGGCCAGCTCGTGGGCGTTGCGACCGTGCGGGATCGCGGGTGCATCGGTGCCGCACGCGATCTTCACTCCGGCGGCGATCGCCTTGCTGATGGTCTGCTTGGCGCGGGGGAACACCTCGGCTGCCTTGGCCTGCAGCGCAGGGGCCGCGTGCGAGACGTCCATGGCGTCGGCGAGGTAGGTCGTCGGTACGAGGAAGGTGCCGTGCTCGACCATCGAGGCGATGGTCTCGTCGGTGGCGAGCGACCCGTGCTCGATGCAGTCGATGCCGGCCCGGATGCACGCGCGGATGCCGTCATCGCCGTGGGCATGGGCCGCGACCATCAACCCGGCGCGGTGGGCCTCGTCGGCGATCGCCGCGAGCTCTTCGTCGGAGTACTGCTGGGCCCCCGCCGGACCGGTGTGCGACATCACGCCACCCGATGCACAGACCTTGATGAGCTTGGCGCCGTGCTTGATCTGGTACCGAACCGCGCGGCGTACCTCGCTGATCCCGTTGGCGATGCCCTCCTCGACCGTGAGCGGGAGGACGTGGGGCGCGAACGCCTGGAACATGGTCGGGTCGAGGTGCCCACCCGTGGGGGTGATCGCGTGGCCGGCCGGGATGATGCGGGGGCCGTCGATCCACCCGAGGTCGGTCGCCTTCGCGAGCGCGACGTCGAGGAGCAGTCCGCCGGTCTGGATGAAGAGGCCGAGGTTCCGCACTGTGGTGAACCCCGCTCGCAACGTGCGCCGCGCGTTGGCGACCGCGCGCAGGGTGCGCACCGCGGGGTCGTCCTGGACGGCGACGAGCGGATC
>JANOWV010000580.1:0-2775 GCA_031418075.1 Actinomycetes bacterium | reverse complement strand
TCGACGAACGTGCCGCACGCCCGGAAGTGGTCGAACCCGGTCACGGTGGCGCCGTTGCCGACGGGACCGCTCGGGATTCGGAGGAGCTCCGCCTGCTCGAGCAGCTCGGCGGTCGTGAACTTCAACGTGTGAGCGTGGACGATCTCCAGCATCTCGTCTCGCCGCTTGAATCGCCCGATCGACGACGCGAGCTCGCGGTCTTCGAGGAGGTCGGGACGGTCGATCATGACGAGGAAGTCGGCGAACTGCTGGGCACTGTTCGTGGTGAACGCGCAGTAGCCGTCGGCACTGGGCTCGATCGATGGGATCTCGATCGAACGGGTGGGTCGGCGCATCGGTGGCCACCCGAGAAACTCGGCGAACACCGACGTGTAGGTGTTCATGGTGAGCGCCATGCAGTCGAGGAGCGCGATGTCGACGTGCTCGCCGCGTCCGGTGCGCGTCGACTGCAGCCACGCAGCGAGCGACGCGACGGCGGCGTAGGTGCCGGCGACCCACTCGCCGATGCGACCGCCCGCGGCAACGGGCGGTTGCTCGGGAAGGCCTCGGGTCGCGATCGAACCGCACCAGGCCTGCAGCGTGAACTCGGTGGCGGGACGATCACGCCAGGGGCCGTCCTGGCCGAAGGGTGTGATCGAACTCACGACGAGGCCGGGCGCACGGCCGTGGAGCGCGGTGACCCCGAACGTCCCGGGCGGACCGCTCTCGACGACGATGTCCGCGGCGGCGCAGAGGTCGATGACGTGCGGGTCGGCGGGTCGGCCGACGATGGATCGACGCGACGTCTGGAGGAACTCGAACAGCGCGCCGGAGCCGTGCCGGCGCAGTGGGTCGCCGTCGGGCGATTCGACCGTGACCACATCGGCGCCGGCGTCGGCCAGGAGCTTGGTGCAGTAGGGGCCCGCGATCTCGGTCGAGAGGTCGACGATCCGTAGTCCTTCGAGCACGCGTGCCGGCCTCTCAGCGATGGGGAACCGGATCGTTCCACATCGCGCACCGGCCCCGTCAATGGAGGCCCACCAGGGCAGTCCCATCAGGCAGTCCGATCAGGGGCAAGCCCCGTCGGGGAAAGGGGGTCCTAGGCTCTGTTGATGGACCCACTTCGGATCGGCGCCCTCGGGGCGGCCCGCATCACCCCGACGGCGCTCGTGAAGCCGGCGAAGACGAACCCCGGGGTCGAAGTGCGAGCGATCGCTGCCCGCGATCGGGCGCGCGGTGAGAAGTTCGCGGAGAAGCACGGGATCCCCGTCGTCCACGACTCCTACGAGGCGCTGCTCGCCGACCCCGAGATCGACGCCGTCTACAACCCGACGCCCAACGGTCTCCACGGTCGGTGGACGCTGGCCGCCCTCGCGGCGGGCAAGCATGTCCTGTGCGAGAAGCCGTTCACGGCCAACGCCGACGAGGCCGCCGAGGTCGCCGCGGCTGCAGAGCGGTCCGGCCTCGTGGTGATGGAGGCGTTTCACTACCGGTTCCACCCGCTCGTCGCCCGGCTCCTCGACATCATCGACAGCGGCGAGCTCGGGGAGATCCGCCGGATCGCAACCAGGATGTGCATCCCGCTCCCGATGCGCAGTGACATCCGCTATCAGCTCGACCTCGCCGGGGGCGCCTTGATGGACGTCGGTTGCTACGCGATCCACCAGCTCCGCACCCTCGCGGGAGCGGAGCCCGAGGTGGTGAGCGCCACCGCCAAGTGCATGCGACCCGGCGTCGACCGTTGGGCCGAAGCCGAGATGCGCTTCGCCGACGGGAGCACCGGTGCGATCGAGTGTGCGCTCTGGTCGCGCAAGCCGCTCACCCTCGGGGCGAAGGTCGAGGGTGACCTCGGGACACTCTCGGTCACCAACCTGACCGGCCCGCAGTACTTCCACCAGATCGTGGTGAAGTCGCGCGATGAAGGCTCGGGCGCGACACGACGGACGCGTGAGAAGGTGCCGGGCGAGACGACCTACTGGTACCAGCTGCAGGCGTTCGAAGCAGCAGTGCGAGACGGCTCGGAGGTGCTCACACCGCCGTCGGACTCGATCGCGAACATGCGGGTCGTCGATGCCGTCTACCAGGCGGCGGGGCTCGAACCGCGGCAACCGACATCGTGACGGCTGTTCGCGGCTTCGCGCGACGCGACGTCGAGGTGCCCGGGGCCGGTGGCGTCGTGTTGCGCGGGTGGTACTACCTACCTGATGCGGCCGACGGCGCCACGGTGCCGGGGGTGGTCATGGCACACGGGTTCTCGGCCGTGAAGGAGATGACGCTCGACCGGTTCGCCGACGTGTTCGTATCGGCGGGGCTCGCAGTGTTGGTGTACGACCACCGGAACCTCGGCGCGAGCGACGGAGACCCCCGCCAGCTGATCGATCCGTGGGCGCAGATCCGCGACTACCGCCGCGCGTTCGACTGGCTGGGTTCGCAGCCCGAGGTGGATGCCGACCGACTCGGCCTGTGGGGCTCGAGCTTCAGCGGTGGCGAGGTGCTGGTGCTGGGGGCGGCCGACGAACGGGTCCGAGCAGTGGTGGCGCAGGCGCCCTACGTCGGGGATCCCCATCTGGTCGATGTCGACGGATCGTTGTTCGCGCGCATTCGCACGGCGGCCCTCGGCGACGAGCCCGGTCCCGGTGAGCTGGTGGTCGGTCCGCTCCCCGTCGTCGCGGCCGATCCGACCGACGTGGCGATGCTCCCGCAGCCGGAGTCCTGGGAGTGGTTCCAGGGCGTGGCGGGTGACGCCCCGAACTGGAAGAACGAGGTGACGCTCCTGCTCGATGGTGCTCCGGCACC
>JANOWV010000579.1:0-7357 GCA_031418075.1 Actinomycetes bacterium | reverse complement strand
GTACGGGAGGACCCCGGACTTGCGGACCTCGGCGAGCCGGTGGGCGAGCCGATGCGCGAGCCAGATCGGCAACGGCATGAAGTCGTCGTTGTCGTCGCAGGCGTACCCGAACATCATCCCTTGATCGCCGGCACCGATCTCGTCGAACAGCTCACCGGTTCCGGCACGCTGCTCTGTCGCCTTGTCGACACCCATCGCGATGTCGGGCGACTGCTCGTCGATCGAGGTGATGACGGCGCACGTCTTACCGTCGAAACCGAACGAGCCCTGGTCGTAACCGATGGCGCAGACGGTGTCGCGCACGACACGCGGGATGTCGACATAGGCGTTCGTGCTGATCTCTCCGGCGACGACGATCAGTCCGGTGGTCGCCATCGTCTCGCAGGCCACGCGGCTGTTCGGGTCGTCCTCGAAGATCGCATCGAGGATGGCATCGCTGATCTGGTCGCACATCTTGTCGGGGTGACCTTCGGTCACGGATTCCGACGTGAAGGTGAAGCGGTCCACGGAGCTCCTTGTCAGGTTCGGTCGGTGTCGGAGGGTGCCGGATCCAGGTCCGGGAGCAAGGCCCGCACGCGATCGAGGATCACGTCGGCGAGCGCAAGCTTGGTGCGAAGCGGGATCTCCTCGGCGTTCCCGACGGGATCGAGGATCACCGCCCGGTTCGTGTCGACTTCGAAGCCCGCGTCGGGCTCCGAGACGTCGTTCGCGACCATCAGGTCGACGCGCTTGGACGCGAGCTTCACGGCCGCATTCGCTCGGACATCCTCGGTCTCGGCCGCGAAGCCGACGAGGACCTGGTGTGCCTTGCGGCGCCCCAGCTCCGCAAGGATGTCCGGTGTGGGCTCGAGGTAGAGCTCGGGGAGACCGTCGCGCTTCTTGATCTTCTCCGATGCGCGCACCTTCGGACGGAAGTCGGCAACCGCGGCCGCCATCACCACGACATCAGCATCGGCGTAGACGCCGAAGACCGCGTCGGCGAGCTCCTCGGCCGTCGTGACCCGCACAACAGTCGCACCCTCGGGCGCGGGACGGTCAGTGGTGGTGACCAGCGTGACGGCGGCGCCGCGGCGGGCGGCCGCATCGGCGATGGCGTGGCCCATCTTTCCCGACGATCGGTTCCCGATGAAGCGAACCGGGTCGATGGCTTCGCGCGTTCCCCCTGCGGAGACGACGACCCGGACCCCGCCGAGGTCCCCTTCCCGGGCGAGGATCGCAGCCGCGGCATCGACGATGGTGGCGGGATCGGCGAGGCGACCCTCGCCGACGTCGCCACCGGCGAGGCGGCCGCTCATCGGCTCGACCACTCGGACGTCGCGCGACCGCAAGGTCGCGAGATTGGCCTGCACTGCCGCGTGCTCCCACATCTCGGTGTGCATGGCCGGCGCGACGAGCACAGGGGCACGCGTCGCAAGGAGGGTCGCGGTGAGGAGGTCGTCGGAGATCCCGGCTGCGTACTTGCCGAGCAGCTTCGCCGTTGCCGGAGCGACCACGATCAGGTCGGCGCTCTGCCCCAGGCGGGTGTGCGGGATCGGTTCGCCGCCCTCGGCGCCGGTGAACAGCGACGTGCGCGCCGGTTCCGATGCGAGTGCAGAGAACGTCAACGCGCCGATGAACCGTTGGGCGTCGTCGGTGAGCACCGGGATGACGTGTGCGCCGGCGTCGACGAGCCGGCGGCAGATCTCGACGGCCTTGTACGCGGCAATACCGCCAGAGACGCCGAGCACGATGCGGCGTCCGCGGAGCGCAGCGGGTCCGTGTGCCGGAGGTGGGTGCATGACCATGATCGGGTCGGGCGGCGCGGGTGCGCCGACGTGCTACTCGGCGGCGGGCTCGTCCGAGCCCTCGGCGACAGCGTCGGTGCCGTCCTCAGCGCCCTCAACGACCTCGGGCTCCTCGGGGATCGGGGCAGCCTCGATCTTGCCGACCTGGATCTCCTCGAGGGAGATCGTGAGCGGCTTCCGGGACACGGAGGTGACCTGCGGGGGCACGATCTTGCCGAGGCCCTCGCCGAGCTGGTTGTAGTAGTCGTTGATCTCCCGCGCCCGCATCGCCGCCAGGGTGACGAGCGTGAACTTCGAGCCCACCCGGTCGAGCAGCTGCTCCATCCGGGGTTCCATCAACGAGGCACGGACTTCGGGCATGTGGGGCTTCCCCTCAGGAGGCTCAGGACGGGCCGCAGTGGCTGGACGGGCGTGGTCTCGGCGCCAGTCGAACGGGATCGGGGCACCACGGCAGCGGAGGACCGGGGGTTCATCGTAGCAGCGGGCGGCGTGGCCACCGGCGTTGGGCCGATTTGGACCGGATGGTGGATCCGCTTGCGACCCGGTGGGCCGCGTGGCTCAGGGTGTTCCGGACCGGCGGTGCTCCAGCACGTCGAGGATCTCCCCCACGGCCCGGGTGAGGTCGTCGTTCACCACCACGGCGTCGAAGGCCGACGCCGACTCCTCTTCCCGTGCCGCTGCGGCCAGCCGGATCTCGATCTCCTCCGCGTCGGCACCGGGGTCGCGGGCGATGAGCCGCTCCCGCTGCACCTCCCGAGAGGGCGGTCGCACGAACACCAGGAGCGCATCGGGGAACACCCCACGTACCGCCATCGCGCCCTGGACGTCGACTTCGAGCAGGACATCCCGACCGGCTGCGAGGTGCTCTTCGATCGGAGCCTTCGGCGTCCCCTTGAGGTCGCCGTAGACCTCGAACCACTCGAGGAGGCCACCACGGTCGCGCACGGCGACGAACTCGTCGCGGGCGACAAAGTGGTAGTCGCGTCCGTCGACCTCTCCGGAACGGGGCGCGCGATCGGTCATCGACACCGAGAACCACAGCCGCGCGTCGCGCGCGAGCAACGCACGCACGATCGTTCCCTTCCCCACCCCGGAAGGCCCGGCGACGACGAGCAGGACGCTCAGGGGTTCCGACCGAAATGCTCGAGGAGCTTCTGGCGCTGGTTCGGGCCCAAGCCCTTGATGCGACGGCTGTCGCTGATGTCGAGGTCGCGCATGAGGCGCCGAGCCTTCACCTTGCCCGTGCTCGGCATCGACTCGAGCATGCTCACGACCTTGAGCTTCGCGAGCACGTCGTTGCCCTCGGCTCGGTCGAACAACTCGGCGAGTGTGAGACGCTCATCCTTGAGCTGCTCCTTGACCTCGGCGCGGATGCGTCGTGCCTCCGCGGCCTTCGCCAATGCCGCGAGCCGCTGCTCGGGGGTGAGGGCCGGGGGCAATGGCATCGCGAGATCAGCATACCCAGGGCGTCGCGCGGTCCCCCGAACGTCTCACGCCGACGCGATGAGCGCTTCGGTCACCTCGTCGACCAGCGCGGCCGATGCCGCCTCGGGATCCGATGCGCCCGTCACCGTACGCCCGATGACCATCCAGTCAGCACCGCTTGCCGCGGCGCGCGCCGGGGTCGCGACGCGCGCTTGGTCGTCCCTGCCACTTCCCGCGCGACGAAGTCCGGGCACCATCGTTCGCAGCCCAACCGCTCGAACGGTCTCGATCTCCAATGCGGAGCACACGACCCCGTCGCAACCAGCGTCGCGTGCGGCATCAAGACGCGCCGGGAACGCAGAGGTGTCGGCCTCACTCGTGAGTACCGTCACACCCAGGGCGACCGGCTCGTGGTGACCGCCGTCGGATGCACCGGCCCGCAACCCTTCGATTCCGGCCCGGAGCATCTCCGCGCCACCCGCCGCATGGAAGTTGAGGAAGTGGACCCCGCGTCGTCCGAGCGCGCGTGCACCCCGTCCGACCGTGGTGGGGATGTCGTGCAGCTTGAGGTCGGCGAAGACACCGAGCCCGAGGTCGTGAATGGCGTCGAACGCGACGGGTCCCGCAGTCGCGTACAGCTCGTAGCCGACCTTGGCTGTGGCGAACCAGGGCGCGAGCCGTCGGGCGAGCGCCACGGCCTCGTCGAGGTCGGAGACATCGAGTGCGAGGACGAGTCGCTGGCGTGCTTCGTCGGTCATGTCGCACCTTCCTCTCCCATGTCGACCGCACCGGTGAGCGACCGGACATCCACGACGCCGGCGCGGCGACACC
The DNA here is from genome assembly GCA_031418075.1 of Actinomycetes bacterium. Taxonomy (GTDB): domain Bacteria; phylum Actinomycetota; class Acidimicrobiia; order IMCC26256; family PALSA-555; genus DASUAO01. The sequence goes on along the minus strand of JANOWV010000579.1, from coordinate 3,317 downwards.
AACGCTCGAGCTCGTCGAGGATGCGCAGCGTGGCTCGCGGCTCGGCGAAGGTCGCAGTGCCAACCCCCACGGCGCTCGCCCCGGCGAGGAGCATCTCGGCGGCGTCCGTACCCGTCGTCACTCCACCCGTGCCGAGGATCGGGACGTCGGGAAACGCCGTGTGGACGTCGTGCACTGCCCGGAGCGCGATCGGCTTGATTGCCGGCCCCGAGAGCCCTCCCCCGCTGCTGCCGAGCACGGGTCGTCGCGCGGCGGCGTCGATCGCGAACGCCCGCACCGTGTTGATGAGGGTGAGGCCGGTCGCGCCGGCCGCGATGGCCGCGCCCGAGATCGACACCAGGTCCGCGACCCCGCCGCTGAGCTTGGCGAGCACCGGGAGCGACCCGACCGCGCCGACCACGGCGCCGACCACCTCTCCCGTGAGGCCCGCGTCGTGAGCGAAGATCGCTTCGCCGGCGCGCTGGTTGGGACAGCTCAGGTTCACCTCGAGTGCGACGAGTCGGTCCGCGGCCGACGCCGCGAGCCGCGCCGCCTCGGTGTAGTCGTCGATCGAGTGTCCCCAGATCGATGCGATCACCCGCGCGCCGGACGCGACCAACGGATCGAGGTCGTGCGCGAGCCAGTGCTCGACGCCCCGCCCCTGGAGCCCGACGGCGTTCAGCATCCCCCCGACGGTGGGGTGCAGCCGTGGCGGCGGGTTCCCGGGCCAGGCGAACACCGCTTGGGACTTCACCGTGACCGCGCCGAGGCGGCCGGGGTCGCACACGCCGGCGAGCTCCGCGCCGTGACCGAACGTCCCCGACGCGGCGACGATCGGGTTCGGGAGCGAGATCGGTCCCAGCGACACCCCCATCTCGAGCGTCGTGTCGACGGCAGTCGCGCCGGACCGGGAGCGGAACACCATCGGGCGCTCAGACCTCCAGGCGCATCTGCGAGTCGCGGTGGTACTCCTGGAGCGGTCGCACGATCGGGTCGCCGCTCGCACGAGCAGCGATCCCTGCCGCCGCGGCAAGCGCGGCCGCCACTGTCGTGATGCACGGCACCTTGCAGCGGGTCGCCTCGCGGCGGATGTGGGCGCCGTCGGCCCGGGGGCCACGACCTCGCGGCGTGTTGACGACGAGATCGACCTTCCCCGACGAGATCAGCTCGAGCGCATCGACCCCGGAGGGCTCTCCCACCTTGGCGACGGTCGTAGCGACGGGGATGCCCTCCGCTTCCAGGGCAGCAGCCGTCCCGCTCGTCGCGGCGATCTCGAAGCCGAGCTCCACGAACCGTCGGGCCGCCTCCAGCCCGTGGCGCTTGTCGCGATCGGCCAGCGACAAGAAGATCGTGCCGTCCTCGGGGAGGGCGTTGCCCGCCGCGGCCTGGCTCTTCGCGAACGCGAGCCCGAACGACCGGTCGATGCCCATGACCTCACCGGTCGAGCGCATCTCGGGACCGAGGATCGTGTCCACGTCGGGGAACCGGTCGAACGGGAGGACCGCTTCCTTCACCGACACATGACCTCCCGACGCGGGCGGGCACAGCAGTCCCTCGTCGCGGAGCGCGGCGAGCGTCGCACCCACCATCACCCGCGCCGCCACCTTCGCCAGCGGCACACCGGTCGCCTTGCTCACGAAGGGCACCGTCCGGCTCGCGCGCGGGTTGGCTTCGATCACCACGACGCGCGCATCCTTCACGGCGTACTGCACGTTGAGCAGCCCCCGGACGTCGAGCGCATCGGCGAGGGCGACAGTGTGCGTCTCGATCTGGGCGAGGACCGCGGCGCTCAAGGTGGGCGGCGGGATCGCGCACGCAGAGTCGCCCGAGTGCACCCCGGCCTCCTCGATGTGCTCCATGATCCCGCCGATGAGCACCTCGCCGGTCGCATCGCGGATCGCGTCGACATCTACCTCGATCGCATCCTCCAGGAAACGGTCGACGAGCGCCGGACGCTCCGCGGAGAGGCCGCCTTCACGTCCGAGACTGCCGCTGAGCGCGAGCGCCGTCATGGCCTCGTCGAGCTCGTCGTCGTCGTAGACGATCTGCATGGCCCGTCCGCCCAGCACGTACGACGGGCGCACCAGCACCGGGTAGCCGACTTCGTTGGCGATCGCCCGGGCCCTCTCGGGCGATGTCGCGGTGCCGCCCGCTGGCTGCGGGATACCGAGCCGATCGCAGAGCGCATTGAAGCGCTCGCGGTCCTCGGCGAGATCGATCGAGGTGGGACTGGTACCGAGGACGGGGATCCCAGCATCCTCGAGCGCGTGGGCCAGCTTGAGCGGCGTCTGACCGCCGAGCGCAACGATCACGCCGGCGAGACTTCCGGCGCCCGGCGCGTCCCGGAGCGCGTCGCACACGTTGCGCACACCCTCCACGGACAGCGGCTCGAAGAACAGCCGGTCGCTGGTGTCGTAGTCCGTCGAGACGGTCTCGGGGTTGCAGTTCACCATCACCGTCTCGAAGCCCGCGTCGGAGAGCGCGAACGCCGCATGCACACAGCAGTAGTCGAACTCGACCCCCTGCCCGATGCGGTTCGGTCCACTGCCCAGGATCACGACTGCCGCGCGCTCGAGCGGTGCGATCTCGTCCTCGTCCTCATACGTGCCGTAGTGATACGGCGTCGACGCGGCGAACTCCGCTGCGCACGTATCGACGGTCTTGTAGGTGATCCTGGCCCCCGCGGCGATCCGGAGCCGACGGACCTCGTCGGGCGTGGTGTCCCACAGCCGGGCGAGCTGGCCGTCGCCGAACCCGATCCGCTTGGCCCGTCGCCACTCGGCCTTCGTCATCGACTCGGGAGCAGCGTCGGCGAGATCCTCTCGCGCCTCGACGATCTGGAGCATCTGGTCGAGGAACCAAGGATCCACTCCGGTCGCTTCGTACAACCGATCGACCGCCACCCCGCGGCGAAGGGCAGCTGCGATCAGGAGGATGCGCTCCGGGGTCGGAGTCGCAGCCATCCGCACCAGCTCGTCGGTCTCGATCTCCTCGAGCTCGGCCTCGGCACCATCGAGCCCCAACCCTTCCTTTCCCGTCTCGAGGCTGCGCAGTGCCTTCTGGAGCGACTCGGGGAAGGTGCGGCCGATCGCCATGACCTCGCCGACCGACTGCATCTGCGTACCGAGGACCGGGCTCGCACCGGGGAGCTTCTCGAACGCCCACCGGGGGATCTTGGTGACCACGTAGTCGATCGTGGGTTCGAACGATGCCGGCGTCACCTCGGTGATGTCGTTGCGGATCTCGTCGAGCGTGTAGCCGACGGCGAGGCGAGCCGCGATCTTCGCGATCGCGAACCCGGTCGCCTTGCTGGCGAGTGCGCTCGACCGCGAGACCCG
>JANOWV010000578.1:0-2265 GCA_031418075.1 Actinomycetes bacterium | reverse complement strand
CGGATGCGCGACCGCTTGATGATGCACGCAGTGTGGGAAGAGTGCGGGATCGACGCCGACACGATCACCCGCATGCTCTTCGCGATCCGGGAGCCCGGCGTGAACCCGTTCCAGGCCGCGCTGTTCTCGAAGATCGTCCCCAACTGCAAGAAGCTGGGCCTGCTCGACGCGGGTGACGGTTGGCTGCGCGAGAAGTTCACCGAGATCGGCGTGATCGAGTACGAGGACGCGGTCGACACCGAGACGGAGTACGCGCTCCTCGACGCCGTCGCCGACGACCGCGCGACCGCCTCCGCCTGAAATCGGCTCCACCCCGCTGGATCAGTCGGCCCGCGCTGATTCAGTCGGCGTCGATCGCGTCGCGCAGCAGGTCGAGGTAGCGCGCCCGCGGGATCTCGACCGCGCCGAGTGAAGCGAGATGCGGGGTGCACCACTGCACGTCGACGAGCACCACGCCGCGCGTCCGCATCCACTCGAACAGCCCCACCAGCGCGACCTTCGATCCGTCGGGGCGTCGGTGGAACATGGACTCCCCCGCGAAGAACCGACCGATGCCGACGCCGTACACGCCGCCGACGAGCTCGGGACCGTCGCCATCGTCGGCCCAGACCTCGACGCTGTGCGCCCAGCCGAGCCGGTGCAGCTCGCTGTACGCGGCCACGAACGAGTCGTCGATCCATCCGTCGGGTCGACTCGGGTCGCCGCACGCGCGCATCACGTCTTCGAACGCGGTGTCGACGGTCGTTCGATACCGGCGGACGGCCCGTCGGAGCGATCGGTGGACGACGAGCCCATCGACCGGAATGATCCCGCGCGGGTCGGGCGAGAACCACGCCAGCACCCCTCCCCGTTCGATCCGCATGGGGAAGAGCCCGCTCCGATAGGCGGCGAGGAGCGTGCCGGGCGCAAGGTCGGCGCCGATCCCTACCAGGTCCTCACCGGGCCCGCCGATCGACGAGTCGGGCAGGCGCCACTCGGTTTCGGGAGGCTCGGTCGGCACCGTCCGCAGCGTACTTTTCGGGTGTGCGCACTGTTCGCGAGCGGATCAGGGCCACGGCGCCGAGCCGATCCAGATGACCCCACTAGCCTGAAACCCGGACCCTCTGGTCGTCTGGGCTGCGGAGTACGGCCCATCCCGACCGGTCCCTGCCCGAATCCGCCCCACATCCGCCCCCGACTCCACGAGGATCGCCACGTGCCCGTCGCCACCGTTCGCCGCTGCGCCCGCACCTCGCGGGCAGCCGTGTCGGCGGCCGGCGCGCTCCTGGTCGCGGGCCTCCTGGTGGGCTCGGTCGGCAACGCCGGCGCCCAGACCCCTTCTGCCGACGACGCGACCATCACCGCGCTGCGCGCCGAAGCCGAGCGCTCCTCGACGGAGTACTTCGACGCCCTCGGGCGCTCCCAGGAGCTGGCGCTGAGCATCGCCGACCTGGAGAGTCAGCTCCCCGCGCTGGCCGCGCAACGTCGCGTGCTCCGGACCCAGGCCGAAGCGAGGGCCGTCGCGGCGTACAAGCGCGCCGGCGTCCAGCTGGCGCTCGTGTTCACCAGCACCGACGCGCTCACCGCCGCACGCCGCGCGACGTGGCTCGGACGGCTCAACGCCCGCGACAACACCGTGTTCGGCGAGCTCGCGGCTGCAACCGACGCCCTTGAAGCCCAACGCGGCGCGCTCGAGGCCGCGCAGGCCGCCGAGCAGGTTGCCCTCACATCGCTCGCTGCACGCGGCCGCGAGATCGACGCCAAGCTGCAGGCTGCCGAGGACCGCGCCCGCGAGCTGGCTGCCCAGCGGGCGGCCAAGGCCGCCGTCCTCCGACCAGTGAGTCCCAAGCCCGGGCCGGGCGGAACAGCGCCGGGACCGCCGCCCGACTACGTCCCCACCCCGGGCGAGCACCCCCGCCACAACGAGCCGTTCCTCGTGTGCACCCGCGCCCATGAGGGGTCGTACACCTCGTACAACCCGGCCGGTCCCTACATGGGCGCGTACCAGTTCCACCAGTCGACGTGGAACAGCACCGCCAACCGTGCCGGGCGACCCGAGCTGATCGGCGTACCGCCGCACACTGCGTCGCCGTACGACCAGGACGACATGGCGTGGACCCTCTACCAGTGGCAGGGCTCGCGTCCGTGGGGTGGACGCTGCGGCTGAGTTGCGCGCCTCACCCGGTCCAGGTCGGGAGCATGGCCTGCATCAACGACTCGTCGGACCCGGCCCGCCACCCGTCGAGGAGCCCCGAAGCGAGCGGGTCACACGCCACCCGCAGCGGG
>JANOWV010000577.1:0-5592 GCA_031418075.1 Actinomycetes bacterium | reverse complement strand
CTCCGTGTTCCGGGCGACCGCGATGCCCACCGGACCGGGGGCGCCCGGGAGCAACGGGGGTCGTGGAGGGGTCGCCGGCGGGCACTCGCACCCGGACGCCGACAGGCACCAGCTTCCGGTGATCCCCGTGCCAATGATCGCGGGCGCGCCCTTGAACCCGACCGCAGTGTCGTTGCCCTCGGCACCGACGAGTGTGAGGACGTCGCCGGTCGGCCGGATGATCACCGATGCGGTGCCGTAGAGCCCACGTACTCGCAGGTCGGCCTTCTGCTCGCCATCGGAGGGTCCGAACGCCACCGTCTCGGTCGCGGTTCGCCGCGTGATCCCGACGCCGGTGGCTTCCCAGTCGGGGCCCAGGCTCGGCGCGCGGGTGAGTGCCATCGCGGCGTCGAGCGCGGGCTCCGCGCCGAGCGCCTCCTTGGCGATGTTGTAGATCCCTTGGCTGCCCTCGCGCGGGAACGTCGACTGCATGAGGTCGAAGAGCGTGAAGGGGTCGACGCCGTGCTGGTCGAGGAGGGCGAAGAATCCGAGGGCGTCGTAGCTGCGCGTGAAAAGCGGCTTCCCCGGTTCGCCGAGCCATTGGTTCCAGTTCTCGCGGGTACTCGGGGTCGGGCCGCCGAGCTCCGCGCCGACCCATTCGGCGGAACCCTCCGTGAACCAGGTGGCGACGCTCCTGGTATCGAGTGCGAACTGGAAGCAGTGGAAGAGCTCGTGTGCGAGGGTGTTGTCGGCCTCGTCCGGCGTCAGCGACGCCTCATAGAAGGTGATCAAGCAGCCCGCGCCCGGACCGGCCGTCTCGGGTACCGGTCTGCCGGTCGCGTCGATGAGCGTCGCTTCGGCGTACGCCCGGTCCGGGCCCCGTCCGGTGTCGATCGCGAACTGTGGGGCGAAGGGCAGCGCGCGCTGGAGCCGCCGGGAGATCTCATCCGTCAGCTCGGTGACCTTGGCGGCCAGATCGGCGGGGACGTTGCACGGGCGCGTCGTAGGGCTGCAACGGATGCGAGCAGGCGCGCTCGCTCCGGCCTCGTGGAGCGGCGTGGAGACCGAGATTGCCGTGAGCGCGACCAGCGAGACGGCGACGAGCAACGCGACCGACCGGAGGGGACCGGGGTGCGCGCACTCGAGCGATGGGGTCCTGCGGTGACGAGTCAGGGCCGAGAATGTATCTGCGTGCGCACCTCGACGGTGTGCACACCGACCGACGACGAGGCGTGGCTCAGCACTCGCCGGGGATCGGAGCGAGCGACGCGGGCTGCGGGACACCGATCTCCGCCGGAGTCGCCACGGTTGGGGCGCCGCCGGTCGGGGCCGGCGTGACGCGTTCGAAGGTCGTGCCGAGGCGTACCTGCACGTCGACGCCGCTGATCGAGCTGTCCTCGACGAGATCGACGGGACCCACGATGAACGACGCGACGAGTGCCGCTTCGCCGTCGGCGCCGCTCCGGTAGCGGATCTCGGTGGTCTCGAGGGAGTCCGAGATGTTGCCGGTGCCGCCGTCGAGGAACCCGTGCGCAAGCAGGTCGGTCGACGCCTCGCCCGCCAGGCCGCTGATGTTCGTCCCGTTGAGGACCCGCACCTTCGTCGTGGCCGGGGTCGCGTCGCCCACGTCGGACGCCGGCGTCACGGTGTCGAAGTCGCGGAGGCGTTCGAGGAGCGCGTCCGCCTGATCGGTAGGGACGAGCACCGACTGACCGCCACGCGACGCCGGCGCGGTCGGGACCGCCTGGCTCTCGGGCCCGCCCGTGCCGCCGCTCCCGGCGAACGCGGAGGCGAGGCGGAACGCGTCGATGCGCCCGAAGCTGCGGTCGATGGTCAGGTTCCCGATGGCCTGGTCGATGATGTCGTTCGCCGCGAACGGGTTGCTGAATGCCCGGTCCATCGCCCGCTGTCCCAGCACCCGGAGGAACGCCTGCTGGCGCCCGATGCGTCCGAGGTCGGGGATCGCGTCCGCGTTCTCCCACCGACCAGTCTCCGTGTCCAACAGCTCGAGATGGCGCGAGCGCACGAAGGACAGCGCGGTGGCGCCATCGAGCTCTACGCACCCGAAGGAGGGGATGTTGAGGCCGGAGAGCTCGTCGCGGGCGGGCGTCGGGAAGAACACCGGCACCGTCCCCACCGCGTCGACGAGCTCGCGGAACGTGGCGAAGTTCACTTCGATGTAGTGCTGGATCGGGACGGCGAAGTTCGTCTCGATGGCGTCGACGACGGCCTGTGGTCCGTCGTTGAACGCCGCGTTCAGCTTGGCGTCACCGCTGCCGGGAATCTGCACCCACAGGTCGCGCGGGAACGACACGAGCAGGGAGCGCCCGTTGTCCGGATCGAAGTGCAGCACCATGATCGTGTCCGAGCGCTGCCCGCCCGCCGCGCCCTGATCTCCGAAGGCTTCCGCGTCGGCCGCGTCGCTGACGAACGACCGGGTGTCCGAGCCGATCAGCAGGTAGTTGCCGCCACCTCCGGACGGCGCGTCGGCGAGCGTGAGGTCGACATGGTTGGCCGAGCCGAGCTTCGCCCCGATGACGACCATCACGAGCACGAAGCTGAGCAGGACGATCGTCGTCACCAGACCGAGCGCGATGAGCGCGCGGTCCCGCAGCGCGCCCGCGAGGCGACCGGTGCTCACCCTCACGACGGTACCGGTCGGAGCCATCGCTTTGGCGTCGCTGCACCCGTCCCCATGACGGTTTCGCGACGCCAAAGCGAGGGAACGCGTCGTTCAGTCGGCGAGCAGGTCGAGGACGAGGGCGGCAGTCCAGGAGAAGTCGGCGGCACCGATCCCCTCGCCCGTGAGGGGTGAGAAGTACTCGAAGCACCCGGATGCGTGCACCATGTCGAGGGTGCGGTCACGAATCTCGTCGGCCACCTCGGCGGCTCCGACCGAGCGGAGTCCTTGCACGACGAGCCAGTTCGTGTTCACCCACGTGGGGCCCTTCCAGTACCGCGACGCGTCGAACCGCCGCGCGTCGGTCGGGACGCTCGGCACGGGGAATCGTGGCCAGAATCCAGATTCCCCTGCGAGGAGCGCGACGAGTCGAGCGGTCCGCTCCGGGGCGACGCCAGCCCAGAGCGGCAGGAAGGTCGCGACCGTCGGGAGTGCGATGAGGGTGTCGGTCGTGACGTCGCGCGAGCCGTAACGACCGTGTGACGCATCCCACAGGCCTTCGAGTGCGACCGGGGTCGTGGCAAAGCGGTTGCGGAGGTCGGGGTCGACCGTCTCGGCCAGTGCTTCCGCGATCACCTCGAGGCTGCGGTTCGCAACCGCGAGCAGGGAGTTGAACGCCAGGTCCTGGATCAGCACAGAACGGCGCTTCCGGAGGCGGGCGAGGTCGAAGCCGGCGCGCTTGTCCCGGTACACCAGTGCGAGCATCCGGAGACCGTCGTCGTCGCTCGATCGCTCGGCCGCGGGGATGTACCTCGTGTCACGCCGGACGAAGCGGACGAAGCGGGCGAGCCGGAGCCGCAGTGCGATGCGGAGCCACAGGGGGCCGCGCCACCGCGCCAGCGTGCGCATCCAGGTCGGCGTCGTGTCGAGGCCGCACTCCCATGGGTGGATCAGCGTCACGAGCCCGGTTCCGTCAGGGTCGCGCTCCCGATACAGCCACGCGTGGTACTCGACGAGCGCAGGGAACATCTCTGCGAGGAACGCCCGGCGGTCCTCATCCGCGAGGAAGCGGGCCACGTGCTCGACGGCGATCGAGGGAAGTGGAGGTTGGGTGATGCAGGAGGTCGCAACGTCACGGGGCGCGGCCGGGAAGCGGTGGGACGCCCAGAGATGGCGGCTCCCGAAGTCGTCCTCGCCTTCGGTGAAGATCATGTGGGGGAGCATCCCGTTCGACCACTGCCCGCGCAGCAGCGCGCGGAGCTCGCCGGCCGCGCGGGGTGCATCGAAGTGCGCGAGCCCGATGGCGACGAAGCACGAGTCCCACAGCCACTGGTGGGGATACAGGGTCGACGACGGACAGGTCCACGCCCCCCGACGGTTCTCGTGGAGCACCTGCTGCGCCTCGGCCGCGAGTCCCTCGTGTGCGCCAGCCATCGGGCGAGGCTAGCGACGCCGTCTCGACACGACGGCCGTGAGCGGCGCCGGTCCGGTACGATCCGCGTCGATGGTCCTCATCTCCGACGAGGAGCTCGATCGCCTCGCACGAACCGCCGACCCCGATGTCGCGCTCGATGACGATGCCGTCAGCATCTGGGATGTCGCCGCCGACATCGGCGGTGTACCGCTCCTTCCCGAGTGGTACATGCCGGCACCGATGCCTGGCCGTCCGGTTGTGCGCGGATGGCGGCGACGCGTCATCCTCATGCTCGTGGTGACGTTCGTCGTCATCAACGCCTACGGCCTCTGCAGCACCTATGGGGTCGTCCGCTTCGGGTGACGCGCGAGCAAGGTCGACGCACGTCGTCGCGTCGGTCGCCGCTCAGCTCGTCGACACCACTGCTTCCAGCTCGATGCCGTACAGCGCCTCGGTGCTCGCTCCCGTGATCTGGACTCGCTGATCGTCCGAGAGCGTGGCGATGGCCTCGTCGAGCTCACGGGTGGTGCCGGGGTATTTGGCGTCGGGGTGGGGGTAGTCCGACGCCCACACGATCCGGTCCGCACCGACGAGCGGTGAGTTCGCGGTGAACGCGAGCGTCGACTCGTCGGGGTCGAAGCTGATCCAGCAGTTGCGCCGGAAGTACGTCGACGGCTCTTCGTCGATCCACGGGACGTCGAAGCCGAACTCGTGGAAGTGGTGGTCGAGGCGCTCGAGCCACGGGACGATCCAACCGCCGTTGGCCTCGAGGAACACGGCGCGCAGGTCGGGGAACCGCTTGAAGACCCCGCCGCCGGTGAGGAACGCCACGGTCGTCATCATGTCGACGGGGTTGGCGATGCCCTGCGCGAAGAAGTGGTTGTCGTACCCCATCTCCGCGCCGGGAAGCGGTGGTTGGAGCGTCATCTCGCCGCGTCCCCAGGGGGTGTCGAGGCCGAGCGCGTCGATCCGGAGTCCCTGACATGCGCCCGGGACGTTGCCCATCAGCAACGGGTGGAAGCCGATCGCGAGGTCGGCATCGCACGCGGCGCGCCAGATCGGGTCGTACGCGGGATCGGAGAGCGGGAGCCAGTCGATGGTCGGGTTCGGTCGAAGGAACGCGGCAACGAGATGCGGCGACGCGCCGGCGCGCCGGATCTCGGCCGCGGCCAGTTCGACGTCCCACTGTGGGATGACCGCGGCGCCGTAGAGCCGTCCGTCGGACTCCGCGCAGTGATCGGCGAGCCAGTCGTTGTAGGCGCACGCGGTCACGAGCGCGAGATCGCGGTCGGGGTACCCGGCGATGCCGAGCAGCATCGTGGGATAGAGGACGGACAGGTCGATGCCGTCCTCGTCCATCGCCGCGAGCCGTTCCTTGGTGTCGTATGCCCCACCGGGCACGTCCGAGTAGCGCATCTCACCGGCCCACGCCTGCTGCTTCTGCTCCTCGGTGAAGCCGGCGACCGCGGAGGCGGCATACACGTTCGCGGGCTGGCGGTGATCGCCCATCACGACCCACTCGGCGCCGTCGGCATCGGACTCGACGTGCCAGACCCGTTCCCGGTACTCGGCCGGGGCG
>JANOWV010000576.1:0-9683 GCA_031418075.1 Actinomycetes bacterium | reverse complement strand
TCAAGGACCAGGTCGCCATCGTCGGGATGGGGTGCACCAAGTTCGGAGAGCACTGGGACAAGGGCACCGACGACCTCCTGATCTGGTCGACCGAGGAAGCGATGCAGAGCGCGGGCGTCGTCAAGGACGACATCGACGCGTACTGGCTCGGGACCGCGATGTCCGGCAACTCGGGCCAGACGCTCTCGCGACCGTTGGGCATCAGCAAGCCAGTCACCCGGGTCGAGAACTACTGCGCCACCGGGTCCGAGGCGATGCGCAACGCCGCCTACGCGGTCGCGTCCGGCGCCTACGACATGGCGATGGCCGTCGGGGTGGAGAAGGTCAAGGACAGCGGGTACCAGGGTCTCGTCGGCGCGTCGCACGCACCGACCGACGGGACCGCACGCGCCCTCTCGGCGGCAGCGATGTTCGCGATGTGTGCCCCGGCGTACGGCAAGAAGTACGGCGTCTCCGACGACGAGATGCGCGAGGTGCTCGCTCGCATCTCCTGGAAGAACCACCAGAACGGTTCCGTCAACGAGCGGGCGCAGTTTCGTAAGCCGGTCACGATGGACACGATCTGCAGCGCGCCGCTGATGGCCGGCGGACTGCGCGTGTTCGACTGCTCCGGTGTTGCCGACGGGTCGGCCGCCGCCGTCATCGTGCGGTCCGAAGACGCGCACAAGTACACCGACAAGCCGATCTACATCAAGGGGCTGGCGTTCGTCGCCGGCGACGGCACCGGCAACGCGAACCCGGACTACGACTACACCTGGTTCCCGGAGATCAACATGGCCGGGAAGGACGCGTACGCGCAGGCAGGCGTCACCGACCCGCGCAGCCAGATCGCGATGGCGGAGGTGCACGACTGCTTCACGCCCGCCGAGCTGCTCATCTACGAGGATCTCGGCTTCGTCGAGCGCGGCACCGCCTGGAAGGAGGTGCTGAACGGCACCTTCGACCTGCTCGGCGACCTCCCGGTGAACCCCGACGGCGGCCTGAAGAGCTTCGGGCACCCGGTGGGTGCGAGCGGTCTCCGGATGTTCTTCGAGAACTGGCTCCAGCTGCGGGGCGAAGCCCCGCCCGAGCGCACGATCAAGACCGCGGACCGCGGCCTCGGACTCGTGCACAACCTCGGCGGCTACCCCGGCGAGATGGTGAGCTTCGTCGGGATCGTGGGCAACGAGCTCGGCTAGTTCACCCGTCCCTCCGTCGACAACGTCAGGAATCGCATGCTCGGATTGTTCGTCTACCTCTTGTTCGTCGGCTTGATCGCCGGCTTCCTCGCGCGCCTCTTGGTGCCCGGCAAGGATCCGCTCAGCATCGGCCAGACGCTCCTCATCGGGATCATCGGGTCCTTCGTGGGTGGTCTCATCGGCTACGTGATCTTCAACGAGGACCTCGACGAGGGCGCATTGCAGGCCTCGGGGATCTTCGGCTCGGTCGTCGGCGCGGTGATCGTCCTGCTGATCTATCGGAAGTTCTTCGGCTCGAAGAAGGACTGAGCGCCTGCGAGCTCACTCGCCTCGTTTCAGCGAGCCGCCGCTCGCAGGGCCGGGGCGAGGTCACCGCGCGACTCGACGACGATGTTGTCGAGTCGGAGCCAGTCCGCCATCGTGCGCAGCTCAGCCGCGAGGTGGCTCGCTACTTCGTCGTGATCGACGTCGGCTTCTGCCCATGTCGATTGGACGAGCAGTCGGGATCCCGAGCGGTCTGCTTTCAGGTCGACGCGAGCGACGAAGCGGTCGCCGAGGAGGAACGGCAGCACGTAGTAGCCGAAGACCCGCTTGGGCTTCGGGACGTAGATCTCGATGCGATACGTGAACCCGAAGACGCGTTCGACCCGGTCTCGTTCCCACATGACGGAGTCGAACGGTGAGACCAGCGCACTCGCACGGACCCACCGCGGAAGCGTGGCCGCGGGGTGGCGGTAGGCGGCGTGCTTCCAGCCCTCGACGGCCACCCGTTCGACGACGCCGTCGTCAGCCATCTCCTCGAGGAGTGGCCGAACCTCCTTGATCGGGAGCCGGAAGTAGTCGCCGAGATCTTTCGCCGTTCCGATGCCGTGCCCGCGGGCGGAACGCTCGAGCAGGGCGACCAGCGAATCTCGGCGCGACGGCGTCGGGAGGTCGAGCACCTCGGGCGGAACGACCCGGGCGGGGTCGCAGTAGGCACGCTCGAAGGTGTTGGCTCGTCGCACGGCCCCGACGCGTCCGACGAAGAAGAGGTGCTCGAGCGAACGCTTGGTGTCGCCCCAGCCCCACCAGGGCCCCTTCTTCGTTGCCCCCTCTTCGAGATCGCCTGCGCTGGCGATGCCGCGTTCGAGGACCAAGGCATGGAGCGCGTCGAAGTGCGCGTCGGCCTTCTCGGCCGCGTAGTCGCGCATCCCGGACCAGCGGTGCTCTCCCGCCATACGCCATCGCAGCAGCGGGTGAAGGTCCGACTGGATCATCGATGCTTCGTGGCCCCAGTACTCGAATGCCTCGTGGTCGCCGTAGACGAACCGGTCGAGCAGGGACCGGTCGTACGGACCGAGGCGGGAGAACAGCGGGAGGTAGTGGCTCCGCACGAGCACGTTGACCGAATCGATCTGGATGAGGCCCAGGCGCTCGAACACCTTGCGGAGGTGGCGACGGGTGATCCGCGCCTGAGGGCGCGGCGTCGTGAAGCCCTGGGCCGCGAGGGTGATTCGACGCGCCTGTGCCGCAGAAAGTGACTCGGCGCGCGGCAACGTGCCTCAGCTCGACGACGTGGGGGCAGTGTCGTTGCTCGGCCACTCGGGGCGGTAGTAGCCCCGGAAATGCAGCTCGCCCCCACGCAGCTCACGGATCGTGAGGAAGTCGCCCTTGTACCCGCGGTGGTCGTACTCGGCGAACGTGATGTAACAGGACGGTCCACCGTTGGTGCACGGCATCCACTTGATCATCTCGATGCCCTCTTTGACGTGTCGCGGCGTGGGGATGCGTGCGTTCGCGATCCCCTGGATAGCCACGCGCGCGGTGTCGTAGGCGAGGGCCACGACGACGTTGCGGGTGCGGCGACCGAAGCGTGCCTCGAACCGGTCCATCATCGCGTTGTAGTTCGGGTTCGTGCCGTCGTCGCCGAGCTGGTCGCAGCCGTGCCAACCCTCGAGCCCTTCGGCCCACTCGTTCGAGTTCGAATAGAACATGAACGCCGTGCCCATGACGCGCGGCGGATCCCAGTCGAGTGCCTTGAACGCGCTCGCGAAGTGGAAGGTCGAGTATCCGTAGCCGACGTAGACGACGGCTTCCGTTCCGAGGTCGCGCATCGTCGCGAGGTGCTCTTGGAGGTCCTTCGGGTTCGGTGCCAGGAAGACCTCCTTGGTGATCTCGATCCCGAGCTGGAGCGCAGTGCGCCGGAAGTAGTCGGCGTAGAGGTCGCCGGCGGATCCCTGCTCCCAGAAGAAGCCCACCTTCTGGTGCCCGCCCTGCTTGCACCAGTTGGCACACATCACCGACTCGGTGGGGATGTCGCCATTCGCCACGGTGAAGACGAACTCGCCGAAGGCGCGCGTGGTTCCCGTCCACAGGAGCACCGGGACACCCGCCGCGTTCGCGTACGGGGCGATTACCTCGGAGTTGTCGGCGATGAACGGGCCGATCACGACGACGCATCCCTCTTCGACGAGGCGGTGGTACCCCGCGATGAGCTTGCGGTAGTTCTCGCGGGGTAGGCCGCGCGCGTCGACCGTGAAGATCTCGATGGGCCTGCTGTAGATCCCTTCGTTCATCGCATCCTCGATCGCGAGGATGTACGGGTCGATGCAGTCGGCGAGCAGCTGCCCGAGGTCCATGTCGATCAGGAAACCGATGCGGACCGGTTCGAAGGGATCGCCCTGCGTCTGCACGCCGCGCGTCGGGGGCGTGATGATGATCCGCTCGACCGCCTTCTCGCCGACGCGTCCGCCGCCCTGGTACCACCGGTCGCCCTGCCAGGAACCGAGCTCGGCCGTGTCGACACCAGAGACCACCGTGCACGTGGCGCGCTCCTCCTGGGCTGTGCCCGGGTCGATCGGCGCCGGGAACATCCGCTCTGCATAGGGACCATCGCTCATGGGGCGAGTCGACCATCCCCCGGGTGAGCACCGCAAGCGGGCCCCGTTCGACGAGCGAAGAAGACCGTCGGTCGGGCTCCTACGATCATGATCGGAGGTGCGAGATGCGCACGATCGTCGACGCCCTGGCCGGGCAGCACGCTGAGCTCGGCGGGCTGCTGGACGACCTCGACGACCATGGTTGGCGTCGGGACACTCCCTGCGAAGGATGGGACGTCGCGGCCGTCGTGCTGCACCTCGCCCAGTCCGACGAGATCGCGCTCGCGAGCGTGCGGGGGGAGTTCCTGGACCGCATCGACGCGCTCGGAGGCAGCGGTGCCGGGGGCGGCGTGTCGGTCGATGAGGGCGCCGCGCAGCTGGTCGCGCAGGAACGGGACTTGCAGCCCGCGGTGATCCACGAGCGATGGTCGCGGGGCGCGGCCGCGCTCCGCGAGGAGCTCTCCGCGATCGACCCTCACGAGCGGGTGTGGTGGGTCGTGGGGGACATGGCCGCGCGCACACTCGCGACGACGCGCCTCGCGGAGACCTGGATCCACACCCGAGATGTCGCGGTCGCACTGGACCTCGAGCTGGCACCGACCGATCGGCTCTGGCACATCGCCCGACTTGCCTGGCGGACGCTCCCGCACGCGTTCGCCCGCGACGGTCGAGCGCGGCCCGGACCGGCGACCTTCCGGCTCGCGGCTCCCGATGGAGCCACATGGGACTTCGCCCCGGACGCCGAGCCGGTCAACGTGATCACCGGCGATGCACTCGACCTGTGCCTCGTGGCGGCCCGCAGGGTCCTTCCCGAGCAGACGTCGCTGCGCGGTGAGGGTCCGGACGCGGCCGCCGTCCTCGAGCTCGTACGGACCTGGGCCTGATGGGCGCACGGCGTCCGACGTGGGTCCGAGCGAAGCGCATCTACGAGTCGGCCGATCCGGACGATGGTTGGCGGGTGCTCGTCGACCGGATCTGGCCTCGCGGCATCTCGAAGGAGCGTGCCGCCCTCGACGCGTGGTGGCCCGAAGTCGCACCCAGCACGGAGCTGCGGAAGTGGTTCGGGCACGACCCGAGCCGGTGGGCCGAGTTTCGGCGTCGTTACGAAAATGAGCTGCAGGGAAACGACCGGTTCGACGAGCTTGTCGCGCACGCGCGGTCGCAGTCGATCACGATCCTCTTCGGCGCCCGCGACACTGAGCACAACCAGGCAGTTGCGCTCGTCGGTCTCGTCGAACGACGCCTCAGTCGGTGACTGATCCGACGAGCTGGGTACGCAGGACCTTGCCGACTTCGTTGCGGGGGAGTGCCGCGATCTCTATGAAACGCACGGGGATCTTGTACGGCGAGAGATGTTCTCGGCAGTGCATCTCCAGCGCGTCCGCGTCGACCGCGCCCGCGACGAACGCAACCGGGACCTCGCCGAGACGTGCATCCTCGATCCCCACGACCGCGACTTCGCGTACCCCCACGGCAGTCGCGAGCACCTCCTCGACCTCCGCGGGAAAGATCTTCAACCCACCCCGGTTGATCACGTCCGACGCTCGACCTTCGATCCACACGAACCCTTCGGCGTCGATGCGCGCGTAGTCCCCGGTGCGGAGCCAGCCCTCGGCGTCGACTCGGTCGCCCAAGCCCGCAGACGACGCAGAGGACGAAGTCCGCACCCACAGCTCGCCGCCGTCGTCGGTGCGGACCTCGACGTGGGCGTGCGGGCGGCCGACGGCACCGAGCTTGGTCTCCCCGAACTCGCGCCAGTCGGCTGCACTCCATCCGACAACCTCACCACCGAGCTCGGTCTGGCCGTACCCGTTGAGCACTGCGACGCCGAAGCGGTCGAAGAATCGGCGCGCGAGGAACGGTGACAGCGGTGCAGTGATGCTGCGGACGTAGCGCAGCGGCGCGAGCGACTCGAGGCCCGGCTCGTCACAGCACATCGCCATGGCGGCAGGCGGGAGGACGACGGAGCGGATCTGGTGCTCGGCGACCAGTCGCGCGAGCTCGTTCGGCTCGAAGTGCTCCATGATGACAACCGGGGCGCCAACTCGGAACGCGAAGCACACGGTGTAGATCCCGGCCCACAACGACAGGGAGACCGGGATCAGGTTGGCCATCGGCGGGCGCGGCGCCCCACCGTTCGGGCCCGACCGAACGGTCGTGATGACGCCATCGAGTAATGCCAGGACCTGCGAGTGTCGGAGCGGTACCGGGCGCGGTGGTCCTGTGGTCCCCGATGTGGTCTGGACCAGCGCGACGTCGGGGTCGTACTCGCGTGCTGGTCCGGGAGTGACGCCGATCGACAGGCCCGCGTCATTCGTCATCTCGAGCTGCGGGAACCGCGGCGCCGACGACCGCGTCGTCACGAGCGCCGCCGGGGTCACCGCGGCGAGGAGGCGCGTGATCTCGCGATCGGTGAGCCGGGGGTTCACCGGGACGTAGACCGCTCCGAGCATCCAGACTCCGAAGAGCGCGGCGATCGTCTCGGCCCCGTTGCCGAGCATCACCGCGACGGCGGTCCCTGGCGCGACTCCGGCTTGGTGCAGCGAGTCGCGCAGCTCGAGCGCGGACGCGGTGAGCGCGGCGCGCGTCGTCGTTCCGTCGACGTCGTGGACGATGACGTCCGTGGGACGCGCGTCCGGTCCCGGCTCGAGCAGCAGGTCGGTGAGGGCGTTCATCGTGACCCGCCGGTCATGAGGTGGGGGTTGTCCCGGGTGCGAGCCACTGCGCGTCGCGCTTCTCAGCGAACGCGAGGGGCCCCTCTTCCTGGTCGGGGTGTCCCCACATCGAGGTGAGCTCGGCGGCGCCGGCTCGGCAGGCATCGGTGAGCCCGTGCTCGAGTGCTCCCCAGAGCGCACGCTTCGTTGCGGCCATCGCGGCCGGGGAGTTCTTGGCGATCTTCTCGGCGAGCTCCTGGGCCCGTTCTCGAAGTTCTTCGGGCGGATCGACGATCTGGCTGATCATCCCGAGCTCGTAGGCCCGCTGAGCCCCCATGCGTTCGTAGCGACCGACGAACGCCATCCGCATGACGGCTTCGGCGGGCATCTTGCGGATCAGGCCGATTGCCTCGAGCGAGACGACCTGTCCGATGGAGACATGCGGATCGAAGAACTGGGCGTCCGACGCGGCGATCACGATGTCGGCGTCGGCGACCCAGTGGAACCCTCCTCCACAGCAGATGCCGTTGACCGCGGTGATGACCGGTTTCCAGACGTGTTGGTGCCAGGCGGTGAAGTGCAAGTCGAATTCCTCGACCGACTCCCGATACCGCTGCATCCCGACGCCGTCGGACGCGATCTCGGCCACGTCGACACCGGTCTGGAACGCACGTCCCTCACCGGTGTGCACGATCACGCGCACGTCCGGGTCACCGTCGAGCTCGAGCCAGGCGTCGGCGAACTCGTCGCGCATCTTCGCGTTCATCGCGTTCAGGGCATCGGGCCGGTTGTTGATGAGCCAGCCCACCGGGCCGTGTCGTTCGACGATCAGGTGCTCGTAGTCACCCATGGATGCGTGCTCCGTTCATCGTTCGAGGGCCTGCCAGTGCGCTGCTCGCCGTTCGGCGAAGGCGAGGGGCCCCTCTTCCTGGTCGGGGTGGCCCCACATCGAGGTGAGCTCGGCTGCGCCGGCCTTGCTCGCATCGGTGAGGCCGGCTTCGAGTGCCCCCCACAACGCGCGCTTCGTGGCGGCCATCGCGGCGGGGGAATTCTTCGCGATGTTCTCGGCCAGCGCCTTCGCACGCGCTCTGAGCTCCGTGGGAGGGTCGACGACCTCGCTCAGGATGCCCAGCTGGTGCGCACGCCGGGCATCGATCCGCTCGAACCTCCCCGTCAGCGCGGCACGCAGGATGGGTTCCATCGGCGAGGTGCGTGCGAGTGCGATCCCCTCGTAAGCGACGACCTGGCCGAGCGACACGTGCGGGTCGACGAACGTCGCGTTCGAAGCCGCGATCACGATGTCGGCGTCGGCGACGAAGTGCAGGCCGCCTCCGGCGCACACGCCGTTGACCGCCGCGATGACCGGCTTCCAAACCTGGCACTGCCATGCGGTGAACCGAAGCGCGGCATCCCGGGTCCTGCGTGAATGTGCGCGGAGCGCGTCCTTGTCCTTCGCGAGCTGGACGACGTCGACGCCGGTCTGAAAGGCCGCGCCTTCACCCGTGTTGATGATGACGCGGACCTCGGGGTCGGCGGCGAGCTCGTCCCACGCGCGTTCGAGCTCGTCGAACATGGTCGCGTCCATGGCGTTGCCGGCATCGGGTCGGTCGAAGATGAGCCAACCGACCGGTCCCTCGCGACGGACCTGCAGTCGCGTGTAGTCGTTCGTCACGATCGCCTCTTCACGATCGCCCGGTCATGAACGGGTCGTCATGATCGGGGAACCTCGTCCCACGGGCGTCCGTCCCACGGATCGGGCTCGCGCGGGAGGCCGAGCACACGGTCACCGACGATGTTCTTGTTGACCTCGCTCGTCCCGCCCTCGATGGTGTTCGCCCGGCTCCGCAACATTCCGTGCACCTCGTGACGGAGGGAGTCGGGGTATGGCGCGCTCGCGTCGGCCTCCCAGGCCAGCGCGTCGGGGCCGAGCAGGTCCACGGTGGTGAGCTGGAGACGCTGGTTGAGGTCGCCGGAGTGCACCTTGCCGACACTGCTCTCGGGGCCCGGCGCCCTCCCGACTGCGAGCTGGCTCCGCACGCGCTGGTTGGTGATGGAACGGATCCGTTCCTCGCTGACGAGCCCAGCGAGGCGCTGGCGCGTGACCGGTTCGGTTGCCGAGCCGCGTTCCGTCGCGAGCTCGAGCGCGCGCTCCACTCCTGAACCCCCGATGCGGTCGACGCCCCCCGATCCGGCTCCCGCCACCATCTGGCGCTCCGACGCGAGTGTGGATCCGGCCACTCGCCACCCGTCGTGCACGGCTCCGATCCGCTGGTCGTCGGGAACGATCGCGCCATCCAGGAAGACCTCGTTGAAGTCGATCTCGCCGGTGAGGTGCCGGAGGGGCCGGACCTCGACCCCGGGGCGGTGCAGGTCGAGGAGGAAGTACGTGATGCCCTTGCGCTTCGGGACGTCGGGGTCCGTGCGCGCGAGCAACACCGCCCAGTCCGAGACGTGCGCCCAGGTCGTCCAGACCTTCTGTCCTGTGATGATCCAGCTGTCGCCCTCGCGCACGGCACGCGTGGCGAGTGATGCCAGGTCGGAGCCCGCGCCCGGTTCGCTGAAGAGCTGGCACCACCGCTCAACGTTTCGGACGATGGGGCCGAGGTATCGCACGCGTTGCTCTTCGGTGCCGTGGGCGAAGAGCGCCGGTGCGCAGAGGTTCAGGCCGAGTGGGTTCAGGCGCCCGAGGTTGTACGGCGCGAGCTCGCTTTCGATGATCCGGGCGTGCCCCTGGTCGATGCCGAGGCCGCCGTACGCGACCGGCCAGGTGGGCACGACCATGCCCGATCGTCCAAAGGTCGGGTACCACTGCTCGTACTCGGCGCGGGTGCGGACCGATCTGATCGCCGCGATCCCGTCGACCGCTGCACGTCGCCACGGGTCGGGGACGTGCGTCTCGACCCACGAGCGCGTCGCTGCCGCGACGTCGGCTTCGGGGGTGGCGTCATCGATCGGAAGGAGGATGCCGTCCCCCGGGTCAGCGGCCATCGAAG
>JANOWV010000575.1:0-2213 GCA_031418075.1 Actinomycetes bacterium | reverse complement strand
GCAGCTCGCGGCCTCACGCCGCCGCGGGTTTCGCCCGTTCCGCGGCGCCGGACCCGACGGCGGGCGGTTCGAGCCTGCAGCTGCCGTCCGACAGCGCCGTGAGCACCCAGCCCGCGGTCTTGCGCCGGTGATGCTGGTGGCACATTCCGCGGAGGTTGCCGGCGGTCGAGTCGCCGCCTTGGGCGACCGGTCGCCCGTGGTCGCCCTCGAGCCGCACGGCCCGACCACATCCTCGTACGACGCAGGTCGCGTCCCGCGCTGTGAGCAGCCGTGCGAGATCGGCGGTTACCTTGCGACCCGGTCGCGCCAGGGTGCGCACGTCTCGGCCGCACTCCACGAGCATGGTGAGCACGGCAGGTCCGACGTCGCCTCCGCTCAGCACCGCCCGCGCATGGGTGACGGGAACGGGCCCGACGCCCGGGATCTCACAACGCTGCCCGTCGCTGGCCTCGCCACGGACGAGCGCCGTCGCGTCGACATGGACGACGACGTGGTCGCGCGTCTTCGCCCGACCGCGAGGCTTCGTGGCGAGCGGGCGCCCCACGCCATCACGGGCGGCGCGCGCCATGCCCAGGAACCCGTCGAAGGCGATCGCGTCGGGACCGTCCCGATCGTCGGTCGGCTGGCGGGAAGCGGTGTCCCACGCGGCGTCGTGGAAGGGGGCGAGGCAGGCCTCGATCTCGGCGCCGAGCGCGACCGGTCCGGAGAGATGCAGGTTCCATACCCGGTCACGGGTGGTCCAGCGGCGCACGGACCGTTGACGGTGTACTCGTGCGGCGCGCTCCTCGGCGTCGGCCGCTGTCGCGAGCACCCGAGTGGCCTCGATCTTCGCCGAACGCAGTCCTTCTTGTTGGGCTGCGCGCAGCACCCGACGCTCCGCAGATTCGCCGCCGACCTCGGTCGCGGCGGTCACCTCGCGTGCCGCGGTGAGGGACAACGTTCCCGAGCGCAACGCCTGATCTGTTGCGGAGCCTTCGTGGACCGCGTCGGTCACCGCGAGTGCGTCGCGTGCGGCACCGATCCCGCTCCCCGACACATCGGCGAGCCATTCTGCCGGCGTCACCGCGGGGACGCGAGCGTCGCCGTCGGTCGACCACACGCCGGTCTCGACGCAGCGCTGCGCGTAGAGCACCTTGGCGGTCGCGAAGAGGCGCTCACCCTCGGCGGCGACCCGAACGAGCTCGAGCGCATCACGGCTCTCGGTCCGCGCCGCGTCGAGGTTGCCCACGACCTCCCGCAGCTCGGATGCGATGCGCGCCAATCGGTGCATGCCCCCATCGAAGCATGGGGGTGTGACAGTGAAAGCCGATTCGCCTCAGTTCCAGGCGATCGCGATTCGCACCAGCGCGGCGCGCGTTCCCCGGTTCGTCGACGTCACACGAACGGTCGATCCGAGTCGCACCGGCCCGTACGCCTGGGCGTCGCCGCCCGGTGGTCGGTCCGACGTCCGTCGCACGGACCTGCCGTGTTGGCGTACCTCGACCTCGACGCGCGGCGCATCCTCGTAGGCGATGCCGTACCCCTGCGCTCCGATCGTCGTCGCAGACATGGGGCGCACGGCAACGCGTGGACCGCGCCCTCCCGGCGCGATGGGCGGCGGGAAGATCTCGAAGTAGCCGTCGCCGGGGGCATACGTGATCTCGAGCCGAGCGACCTTCGTTCGTCCGGGGTTGCGACCCCGGACGAGGAACGCGAGGTGGAACGAGTCGATGCCCGTGCTCGGGAGCGTCACCGTTCCGTCGTCGGCGAACGGGAGGCAGTCGGTGAAGCCCGCCCACGACGGCCACGAGGAGAACCCGCCGGGGTCGGGGACGCCGCCGTCGAGCTGCCCAGGACACACCTCGAGATCGCTTCGCGCCGCCGCAAGCAACTGGATCGGAGCCGCGCTCGGGTGCAGTGCCAAGGTGAGGACATCGCCCTGGTCGAGGGCCAGCGAGCCGACGACGACCGTCCGGTGCGGTGCCGTCTCCTGGGCCGTTGCCCACTGCGCTCCTGAAGCCGCGATCGCGAGGCCGACCGCGATCGCGAGCACCCCGACCGCACGCATCAGGCGCCACGCATCAGTCGCGCCGGTCAGCGGCTCTTGAGGATGCCGAACACGCCGCGCAGGACGGTGTTGACCATCGAACGGCCCTCGCGCGACTTCAGCACGGTCTCGACCATCCCCGGCTCGTCCTTCTTCGGCGCGGCCTTCGTCTTCTTGGACGCCTTCT
>JANOWV010000574.1:0-8758 GCA_031418075.1 Actinomycetes bacterium | reverse complement strand
GGGCCCTCGCGGATCGGGCCCTCGCGGATCGGGCCCTCGCGGATCGGGCCCTCGCGGATCCGGCCCTCTCAGATCCGGGGTCATGCGGGATCCGTCCTGTTCGTCAGTCGACGAAGCGATATTTGATCAAGGTCCACAGCGCGGCAAAGCCATCGCGCCAGGTGATCTTCTTCCCCTCGTCGATCTCACGGCCGGCATAGGAGATCGGGACCTCGTAGATCCGGATGCGTTGGCGGAGGATCTTCGCTGTGACCTCGGGCTCGAAATCGAAGCGCTGGGCGCGAAGGGTCAGGCCATCGAGGATCCGCCGGTCGAACAGCTTGTAGCAGGTCTCCATGTCGGAGAGCGTCGTGTTGTAGAGCACGTTCGTGACGAGCGAGAGGAACCGGTTCCCCACCCAGTGCAGGAACATCATGTTGCGTCGCTCGCCGGTGAACCGCGAGCCGTAGACCACGACTGCACGACCTCGAAGCACAGGTGCAAGCAGCTTGGGCCAGTCGCCCGGGTCGTACTCGAGGTCGGCGTCCTGCACGAGCACCAAGTCGCCGGTCGCGTGCTCGAGCCCGGTTCGGATCGCGGCACCCTTGCCTCGGTTCACCTCGTGCTGCACGACACGCGTGGTGCTGTCGCGCAGCTGTGGGAGGAGGCTTGCGGTGCCGTCGTCGCTGCCGTCGTCGACGACGACGATCTCGAGCGCGAGCGGTAGGTCGACCTCGCGCATGCGCCGCACGATCTCGGCCACGGTGTTGCGCTCGTTGAACACCGGGACGATCACCGAGAGCTTCGAGTAGGAATCGAGCGGCTCGATCGCTTTCACCCGCGGCTCCGATACCACTCGAGGGTTTGGACCAGACCTTCGCGCAACCCCACCTCGGGTACCCAGCCGAGCTCGCGACGCGCGAGCGTGATGTCGGGACGCCGTCGAGTGGGATCGTCGATCGGAAGTTCCTCGAAGCGCACCGGGGCCGTCGAACCGACGACGTCGAGCACCGTGTCTGCCAGCTCGAGGATCGTGTGCTCTTCGGGGTTCCCGATGTTCATCGGGCCGTTCCAGTCGCTGTCGAGCAACGCCAGGAGCCCGGCGACCTCGTCGTCGACGTAACAGAAGGAACGCGTCTGGAGACCGTCGCCGTAGACCGTGATGTCGCGTCCTTCGAGCGCCTGAGCGAGGAAATTCGAGACGACCCGTCCGTCACCGGGCTCGAGGCACGGCCCGTAGGTGTTGAAGATCCGAGCGATCTTGACGTCGACGGCGTGTACACGGTGGTACGCCATCGTGAGCGCCTCGGCAAAGCGCTTCGCCTCGTCGTACACCGAACGCGGTCCGACCGGGTTCACGTTTCCCCAGTACGTCTCCCGCTGGGGGTGCTCGAGCGGGTCGCCGTAGATCTCGCTCGTGGACGCGAGCAAGAACCGCGCCCCGGAGCGGCGCGCGAGCTCGAGCGCGTGGCGGGTGCCGTCGGAGCCGACCGCGAGGGTCTCGAGTGGGTGAGCCAGGTACTCCGGCGGACTGGCCGCGCTCGCGAAGTGGAGCACCGCATCGACCGGGCCGTCGACGGGGATCCCCTCGACGACATCGTGCTCCAAGAGCGTGAACCCGGGCGCACCGAGGTCGGCGACGTGGTCGGCACGACCGGTGGAGAGGTCGTCCACCGCGACGACCTCCCAGTCGCGGGCGCGCAACGTCCGGCAGAGATGCGAACCGACGAACCCCGCGCCCCCGGTGACCACTGCCCGCGGCATCAGCGACCGACGCCGACGTACGAGAACCCGAGCCGGCGCATCGCCGCCGGATCGAGGAGGTTGCGGGTGTCGACGATCTTCGACGATGCCATCGCGCCGGCGACGCGGTCGAAGTCGAGCCACCGGAGCTCGTCCCACTCGGTGAGCACGACGAGGACGTCGGCGTCTCGGCAGGCTTCGTAGGGATCGGCGACCAGGCGGAGGGACGGCACGAGAGCTTGGGTCGCGTCAGACGCCGACGGGTCGTACGCCCGGACGTCGGCACCCTCGGCGGCAAGACGATCGGCGATCGCCACCGCCGGCGAGTCGCGCAGGTCGTCGGTGTTGGCCTTGAACGTGAGCCCCCAGACCGCGATGCGCGCACCCGTGAGGGGCGCACCGTGGGAGGCCTTCACCTTCTCGACCATCCGATTGCGTTGGACCTCGTTGACCTCGATCGCACCCCGAAGGAGGCTGAAGTCGTAACCCGCTGCACGGGATGCATGCAGCAGTGCGGCCGTGTCCTTGGGGAAGCACGAACCTCCCCAACCCGGGCCGGGCTGGAGGAACTCGAACCCGATCCGCGGGTCATAGCCCATCCCGAGCGCGACGCTGCGAACGTCGGCGTTGACGGACTCGCAGAGGTTCGCGATCGCGTTGACGAACGAGACTTTCGTCGCCAGGAACGCGTTCGAGGCGTACTTGATGACCTCGGCCGATGCGGCATCGGTGACGACCACCGGCGCGTGCACGCCCTTGTAGAGCTCGAAGACCCGAACCGCGACGGCGGGTTCGTCGGCGCCGACGACGATGCGGTGCGGATGCAGGAAGTCGGCGACGGCCGTCCCCTCCCGGAGGAACTCGGGGTTGGACACCACCCGGACGTCGGCCGGGGCTCCGAACTCGCGGAGCCGGCGGTCGACCCGACGGGTCGAGCCGACCGGCATCGTCGACTTGTTCACGACGACGGCGCCGGGCCGGAGCATGGGGGCGATCTCCCGTGTCACGTCGTCGACCGCGCTGAGGTCTGCGGCACCGTCGTCGCCATGCGGTGTCGGAACGCAGAGGAACACGAACTCGGCCCGAGACGCCGCGGCAGCGGCACCGACCTCGAAGGACAGCAGACCGCTCGCCAGTCCGGTGCCCACGAGCTCGGGCAGGCCCTCTTCGAGGATCGGGATGTCGCCCTTCGAGAGCCGCTCGACTCGATCTGCGTCGATGTCGGCGCACACCACCGTGTGTCCGAGATGCGCCATGCAGGCGGCCGTGGTGAGGCCGACGTACCCCGCACCCACCACCACGATGGTGCTCATCACCCGCGACCCGTCGATCGACTGCTCACATGCCTACTCAGCACGGAGGCGTGCGCGGCGCAGGTTCTCCGAGCTGGCTCTGGTTGCTGATCGGTGCGGGGGTGGTCGCCTCGGAGGCGGGCGTCTCGACACCCGGCACCGTGGTCGGCACCGTGATCGTCGTCGGGTCGACCGGCGTCACGATCGACGTGAAGTTCTTCCCGAGCACGAGGGCGACGTCGGCACCCTTCAGGTCGGGGTCGGCGACGAGCCGGGCGTTCGGGCTCACGTACTCGAGCACTGCCTTGCCCTTGGCCTCCGCGCCGGGCGCAAAGCGGACCTCGGTCAGCGCCACGGTCCCGCGAGTGTCGTCGCGCGTGCCGGCCCCGCGGAACCCGAAGCTCGTGAGCTCGGTCAGCGCCGCCTGGGCTTCACCGACCTTGCCCGAGCCGTTCCGCACCTGAAGCTTCACATCGCCGGGCACGACGTCGCCTGCCGCCGATGTTGCGGCCCCCGACCCGCTGAAGTCGGAAAGGCGCGCGATCACCGCATCAGCATCGGGCTTCTTGACGTACAGCACCGACTGGCCGCTTTGGGTCGGGCCGTTCGTCCACGGGAGGGTCTGGAACTCGAGCGAGTTCGGATCGTTGGGGTCGATCGTCCGGAACGCCTCGATGAGGGCGAAGATGTCGTCCTTGGTGAGATTGCTGTCGATCGTGAGGTTCTCGAGCACTCGGTCCGTGATCTTGTTCGCCGTGATCGGGTTGTTGAGGCCCTTCTGCACGGCGAGCCCGGCGAGCTTGCGCATGAAGTCCTGCTGACGCGCGATCCGATCGATGTCGGGGACGGCGTCGGCGCTCACCCACTTGGCGCGCTCCTCGCCGAAGTACTGCAACGACCGCGACCTGACATACGACAACGCCGCGTTGCCGTTGAGGCGCACACACCCGGCGAAGGGCGTGTAGAGGCCGGTCTTCTCGTCACGCGCCGGGTACGGGAAGTAGACCGGGACGCTCCCGATCGAGTTGACGATCCCCCGGAAGCTCTTGAAGTCGACCTCGAGGTAGTGGTTGATCTCGATGCCGAAGTTCGAGCGCAGCGTCTCGATCGTCTTGTCGGGCCCGTCGTTGAAGGCCGCGTTGATCTTCGAGTTCCCGACGCCGGGGATGTCGACCCACAGGTCGCGCGGGAAGGAGACGACGAAGGTCCGTCGGGCACTCGGCTCGACGTGGAGCACCATCATGGTGTCGGACCGTTGGCCGCCCGTGTCCGCTTGGTCGCCGAATGCTTCCTGTTGCGTCGCGTTCTCGACGAACGCGCGGGTGTCAGACCCGATGAGCAGGTAGTTCGCACCTTCTGGCGGCGCCGACGCCACCGACACGTCCACGCGGGCGACGCTGTCGAGCTTGCGGTCGATGACGTAGTTGACCGCGAACACCGCGCCGCCCATGAAGAGCGTCGCGACCACGAGCGCGACGACCAACCGGGTCCCGAACGCGCGAAAAGCAGAGCGGTGCTTTGCCATGAAGAGTCCCATGCTACCGAGGTCCTGCGGATCGTCCCGCTCGGGAGTCCCGATCGGAGTCGCCCTCCCGGAATTCGGCCTCCCGGAATTCGGCCTCCCAGAATTCGGGGCGAGCGCGTACCCTCCCCAAACGTGACCTCGGCCCGGTCGGTTCCCACAGCACGCGCCTCCCGTGCGATCCCGGGCAGCGAGACCTCCCCCCTCGTCATGCAGGTGGGCGCGGCGACCGTGGTCGCCGCCGATCCGACCGAGATCCTGGTCGCTGACGGCGCCGATGCCCTCGCGGCACTCGACCAGCTGGACCGGGGCTGGTGGGCCGGCTTCCTCTCCTTCGACCTCGGTCGAGCGATCGAACGGATCACACCGGCCCGGGCCGAGTCCGAGCCCGGCCGGCGTGTGCTCCCGGACCTGCTCCTCGCGCGATACGACGCGCGCCTGGTACTGGAAGGCAGCACCTCCCGCATCGAAGGCACCGGGCCGGCATGCGCCCGGCTGGAGCACGCGCTCTCGGCAGCCACGCCACCCGGCCCCCTCCTCCCGCTCGGCCCCGCGACCTCGAGCCTCGACGAGCCCGCGTACCGCGAGCGCGTGCGGTCGATCGTCGGGCTGCTCGACGCGGGTGACTGCTACCAGGTCAACCTGACCCGTCGACTCGAGTGGGATCACGCGGTCGACCCGGTCGCGCTGTTCGCAGCGCTCGGCGCCGCCAACCCGGCCCCCCACGCGGCGCTCGTCGTGCTCCCCCACGGCGAGCTCGGCACCGTGGCGGTGATCAGCGCGTCGCCGGAGCGGTTCCTCTCGTGGCGCGAGGACGACCGCGGTCGGATCGTGGAGACTCGACCGATCAAGGGGACCGGACGCGATCCGGACGCTCTCCGACGGGACGCGAAGAACCGGGCCGAGAACGTGATGATCGTCGACCTCGCCCGCAACGATCTCGGCCGGGTCTGCGAGTACGGCACCATCGAGGTGCCAGAGCTGTGCGCCGTCGAAGCGCACCCCGGGCTCTTCCACCTCGTCAGCACGGTGCGGGGACGGCTCCGAGCCGACGTCGGACTCGGTGGCCTCGTCCGCGCGACGTTCCCACCGGCATCGGTCACCGGCGCGCCGAAGCCACGCGTGCTCCAGGCCATCGAGGACCTCGAGCCCGTGCGCCGCGGTGTCTACTGCGGTGCCGTCGGGTGGATCGACGCCGACCGAGGATCCGGTGACCTCGCGGTCGCGATCCGGACGTTCACGGTCGCCGACGGACGGACGAGCCTCGGCGTTGGTGGGGGCATCGTCGCCGACTCGGTCCCGGCTGACGAGTGGCGCGAGACCGAGCTCAAGTCGGCACGTCTCCTCCGAGCTGCCGGAGCGACCGACGGTTCGACGTCGGTCTCCGACTCGCCCGCCTAGCCTTTGGGACGTGCCACGCGTCGGAGGCCCCGGCCAGTCAGGAACAGGCCAGTCAGGAACGGGCTTCGTCTGGCTCAACGGTGGACTGGTCGCCGCTGACGCGGCTCGGATCTCCCCGTTCGACCACGGCCTGCTCGTGGGCGACGGCGTCTTCGAGACGTTGCGGGTGTATGGGGGCACGCCGTTCGCCTGGCGCCGCCACCACGAACGTCTGACCGCGTCAGCGACCGGGCTCGGGCTCCCCGTGCCCGACAGTGCCACCCTGCGCGACGCCGCAGACGCAGTCCTCGCGGCCAATGCCCTCACCGAGGCGCGCCTGCGCATCACCGTCACCGGCGGACCATCGCCACTCGGGTCGGAGCGCGGCACGGCAGGACCGACCGTGGTCGTGGCGGCGAGCGAGGTGCGGCCGTGGCCGCCGGCCGAGTCGGTGGTGACCGTGCCCTGGCCCCGCAACGAGCGCGGGGCGACTGCAGGGCTCAAGACGATCTCCTACGCAGAGAACGTCCGCGCACTCGCGCATGCACACGCGCGCGACGCGTCCGAGGCCATCTTCCTCAACACGCGCGGCGAGCTGTGCGAGGCCACCGGTTCGAACGTGTTCGTCGTCGTCGGTAGCCGCGTCAGCACACCGCCCGGAGCGTCGGGCTGTCTCCTCGGTGTCACCCGCGCGCTCGTGCTCGAGCTCGGCCCGGCCCTCGACCTCGACGTCGTGGAGGCGGTGCTGGCGCCGGGTGCACTGGCCGATGCCGACGAGGCGTTCCTCACGTCGAGCACCCGCGAGGTGCAGGCCATCTCGCACGTCGACGGCGTCGCGCTGGCGAGCGCGCCCGGCCCGACCACCATCCGGCTGGCCGACGCGTTCTCCGCGCTCGTCGCGCGCGACCTCGACCCCTAGCGTTCCACGCCGGGGTCGCCAGCGTCGCGACCCGAGCCGTCCGGGTGGCGAAGGTGCACGACGTCGCCCGCCGCGACCGCGACGACACCACCATCGTCCGCATCGACGACGAGGCGACCGGCGTCGTCGACGTCAGTGGCGACCCCCTCGAGCACGGTGTCGCCGAGGTCGACCCGTACGCGGCGTCCGAGCGTCGCCAATCGTGCGCGGTAGATGGCCGGTATCGCCCCGAGCCGGCCGAGATGGCGCTCGAGGTGCTCCAGGAACGCGTCGAGCAGCGCGTCGCGGGTGAGCGCCGGATCGCCGGGCGAACGGTTGGACTCGATGGCACACGACGTCGCCGATGCGGTCAGCTCCCCGGAGAACGACGTCTGGGTGACGTTGCACCCGATTCCGACCACGACGGCCGGCGCGGCATCGCCGGCTCCGAGGTCCACCTCCGCGAGCAACCCCGCGAGCTTGCGGCCGTGCACAACGAGGTCGTTGGGCCACTTCAACGAGGCCACGACGCCACTCGTCGCTTCGACGGCTTCGGCGATCGCGACCCCGGCTGCCATGGTGACCAGGTGGATCCGCTCGGGGGGCACCGCGGGCCGGAGCAACACGGAGACCAGCAACGCCGAGCCCGGTTCGTCGTCCCAGGTCCGTCCCCGGCGGCCCCGCCCGGCGTCTTGATGGTCCGCGACCGCTACGAGCCCGGCCGGTGCTCCGGCCCTGGCCGCGTCGAGCAGCCAGCGGTTGGTGGAGTCGATCGTGGCGAAGCGCCGGACGACCCATTGGCTCGGCCAGCCGCCGGACTCCGGACCAGGTGCCGGACTCGGTACTGGACTGGGCGGCGAAACAGTTACCGGATTGGGCCCGTCGGACCCCGGGGTAGCGGGGTCATCGACCATCGCCCGTAGGATACGGCGTCCACGATGAGGAGAAGGGCGCCCGTGCTCTCGAAAGTGTTGGTCGCGAACCGGGGCGAGATCGCGGTGCGCGTGATGCGGACCTGCCGTGAGCTCGACATCGCCACGGTCGCCGTCTACTCGGAGCTGGACCGCGACGCCCTGCACGTTCGCTACGCCGACGAAGCCTACGCGCTCGGCGGCCAGACCGCGGCGGAGAGCTACCTCAACACCGAGCGGATCCTCGAGATCATCACGGCCAGCGGTGCCGACGCCGTCCACCCGGGATACGGCTTCTTCGCCGAGAACGCCGACTTCGCCCGCGCGATCGCCGACCTCGGCGTCGCTTGGATCGGCCCGCCCCCGGAAGCCATCGAGGTCATGGGCGACAAGATCTCCTCGCGCAAGGCCGCCGCGGCGGCCGACGTCGAGTCGGTCCCGGGCACGAGCGATCCCATCCAGGACGTCGCCGAGATCGTCGCCTTCGGCGAGGAGTTCGGATGGCCGGTCGCGATCAAGGCCGCCTACGGCGGGGGCGGCAAGGGACTGCGGGTCTGCCCCGATGCTGCGAGCGCCGAGAGCGCCCTCGAGTCCGCCGCACGGGAGGCCCAGGCCTACTTCGGACGCTCCGAGGCCTACCTCGAGCGCTACCTCACCAAGCCTCGCCACATCGAGATCCAGGTCTTCTGCGACACCCACGGCAACGGGGTCTGGCTCGGCGAACGCGACTGCTCGACGCAGCGGCGCCACCAGAAGCTCATCGAGGAAGCCCCGGCGGCCGCGCTCGACGATGCCACGCGCGTCGCGATGGGCGAGGCCGCAGTGAAGGTCGCTCTCGCGTGCGGGTACGTCAATGCCGGCACGGTCGAGATGCTCTACGAGGACGGCGACTTCTGGTTCCTCGAGATGAACACCCGCCTCCAGGTCGAGCACTGCGTCACGGAGGAGGTCACCGGCCTCGACCTCGTGGCCGAGCAGCTCCGCGTCGCGGCCGGTGAGCCGCTCTCGTTCACGCAGGCCGACATCGAGCGAC
>JANOWV010000573.1:0-5650 GCA_031418075.1 Actinomycetes bacterium | reverse complement strand
CGCTGCAGGGTGAGGCCCATCGGGAAGTATCCGGCGTAGATCACCCGGTCGGCGCCGCGGGTGTTCGCGTAGTCGACGATGGCCTTCGGGTAGTACTTCGGGGCGAACGCCGATGTCATGTAGTAGAGACCGGGCCACTTCAGCATCAGCTTGACGGCCAGCTCTTCCCAGGGCTCGGCGCCGTTGCGCATCACGATCCGCAGGTCGGGGAAGTCGTAGCAGACCCGGTCGAAGAGCTCGACGTGCTGGCATGCCGACGGGAACCGAGGACCAGCGATCCCTGCGTTGACGACGACCGGGATGTCGACCTCGACGCATGTGGCGTAGATCGGGTACATCTTCGGGTCGTCGACGGGGACCTGCGGAAGACACCCCGAGGGGAAGACGGTCACCGCCTTGAGGCTGTGCTTCTCGACCGCCTTGCGAATCTTGCGCACCGACTTCATGACATCGTTGGGGTCGACCTCGAGCGAGGTGTAGACCCGTCCGGGATGCCGGTCACGCGCGGCGCGCGACTGCTCGGTGAGCCCGAAGAGTCCCTTGTCGACGCCGTACTTGTCCATCTCGGCGAACGTCTCGTCGATCGGGTCGACGTCTGCCCGGGCCCCGTCGGGGACCTCCTTGAACATGTACTCAGCCGGGAACGAGAAGGACTCCTTCGACTCCGAGTCCTTGATGCCTCGCATGAGGTACTCGTACGTGGCCTTCTTGTCGCGCATGGGGAAGCCGATCATCAGATCGACTGCACCGATGCCCTCGGGGTAGCTCATGGAACCTCGTCTGCTCCGTGCCGGACGGCGTTCGCCCGGGACGGGGCGACGCTAGCGACGTGCCGTGAAGGCGCGTGTCACTTGGTGTCGGCGGCGGGCGGGTAGCCGCCCTGGGCGCCACCGTCGTGGCTCTTGC
The DNA here is from genome assembly GCA_031418075.1 of Actinomycetes bacterium. Classification (GTDB taxonomy): domain Bacteria; phylum Actinomycetota; class Acidimicrobiia; order IMCC26256; family PALSA-555; genus DASUAO01. Next base: position 4,744 of record JANOWV010000573.1, on the reverse strand, counting down.
GCCAGAAGAACACGACACCGGCGATCGCGGCGCCGATCGCGGCGAGCTTCGTGAGTGCCTTGCCCTTGCCCATGTGGATCCTCCTATGAGACATCTGGTGATGAGAGATCTGGATGTTCGAGTTCTGGGCCGATTCTGTCGTCAGCGCAGCGCGCGCGCCAATGTGTCGACGACCCGGTCGATCTCGGCGTCGGTGATGACGAACGGTGGGCAGAAGGCGAGCGTGTCCGCCCCGATCGGTCGGCAGATCACGCCGTCGGCGAGCATCCGGTCGCGTACCGCGGCGGCGTCTCGACCCGCCGGCAGGGCGGTCGCCCACACCGCGCCCGCGCCGCGCACCTCGGCGACCAATCCGTCCTGTTCGAGCGCGCGAAGTCCATCCGACAGACGCGCGCCGACCAGTGGTACCCGTGCGAGGAGATCGTCGGCGCGCAGCACGGCGAGGTTGGCGAGTCCGGCCGCGGCGCACGTCGGATGTCCCGAGTAGGTGTGGCCGTGTCGCAGGACGTACGTGTCATCGGTCTCGAGGGGCTCGTGCACGGAAGGGGCGACCACCACGCCACCCAGGGGGACGTACCCCGAGCTCACGCCCTTCGCGAACGTGATCATGTCCGGCGTCACGCCGAAGGCGATCGCACCGAACCACTCGCCAAGTCGGCCGAACGCGCAGATCACCTCGTCGAAGATGAGGTAGGCGCCGTGCTGGTCGCACAGCTTGCGGAGCCCGGCGAGGAATCCGTCCGGTGGCGGGTACACCCCGCCCGCGCCCTGGACGGGCTCTACGAGGACGGCCGCGACGCGGTCGCCGTGCTCGGCCATGAACGTCGCCCACGCCTCGATGTCGTCGGGAGGAAGGTTCTCGAAGCCCTCAACGTGGGGGCCGAACCCTTCCTGGTTGGGCGGCAGCCCCTGTGCGGCCATGCCCCCGAACGTGACGCCGTGGTAGCCGCGGCCGCGGCTCAGCACGAGGGTCCGTTCGGGACGACCGGCACGGACGTGCGCGAGTCGGGCGAGCTTGATCGCGGAGTCAACCGCCTCGGAGCCCGACGTCGTGAGGAACACGCGGCTGTTCGGCATCGGCGCGACGGCAGCGATCTCGGCCGCGATGCGTTCGGCCGGCTCGTTCGTGAACGGCTCGAACGCGTGGTAGCAGGCGATGTTGCGCATCTGCTCGGCGACGGCGTCGATGATCTCGTGGCGACCGTGCCCTACGTTCACACACCAGAGGCTGGCCATGCCGTCGATGTACTCGTTGCCGGCGTCGTCCCAGACGCGTGCGCCCTCACCGCGGACGATGGTGACGAACGAGTCGCGCGTCGGACGACAGAACGGGTGCAGGAACGCGGGCAACGTCATCGTGCCTCCGAAGGAGATGGGGACGTGATGATGCTACGGCGGCCAGCAAGACGCAGTCGCCCGGCCTTCGTGTCGAGCGGTCCGCCGCCTCAGCCCTTGATCCGGGCGATGAGCTCGGCCACCACTCGCGTGAGCTCGCGGGTCACGATCGAGTCATGGCGGCTGGCGAGGATGCGGACGAGCTCGGTGTAGTACCACTGCTGCTCGTCGGCGCCGGCGTTGAAGCGTTCCCAGGTTGCGTCACCGTGCTCGTGGAGGTCCGAGAGGATGGAGCGTGCGTTGTGGAGCTTGTCGGCCGCGCTCACGCGGAGCGCACCCGGCGGGAGGTTGCCTCGCTCGAGATGGTCGAGGTAGGTCTGCTTGCGCTGCTTCCAGTCGGTCGCGTCGCGCGCGCCGCCGATATCGGTGCACGCCGCGACGATCTCCGCGACCGGACCACCGAACCGGGCGCGGATCTCTGCCGCCGAGGCTCCGCAGTCCTCGATGACGTCATGGAGGACGCCGGCGATCGCTTCCTCCTCCGTCCCGCCGTCCTCGAGCACCAACGACGCCACCGCGAACAAGTGCGCGACGTAGGGGATCTGCGTCCCCTTTCGGCACTGGTCGGCGTGGAGGTGCGACGCCCACCGCACGGCTTCCGAGAACCGGGCGGTGAGCACCGCCGTGGGAAGGGCGGTCGGGTCGGCGAGCGGTTCGTTCACGCTGCCACCGTAGGTCAGCTGTCGAAGCCGATCCCGAACCGATCGAGGAGCCGTAGCCAGGGCTACACCATCCGTCGGCGAGGCCGGGGGCGTCGGTCGCTGGGATCACATTCCGGTCGGGACGATCATGACCGCGCAACGTGCGTGGTGCGCGAGCGTGTTCGGGACGCTCCCGAGCAGTCGCCGGCTCCCGACCATGCCGCGGTTGCCGACGACGATCAGGTCGGCATCGACGCGTTGGGCAACGTCCAGGATCACCGACACGGGGTTCCCCACCGCCTCGTGCGCTTCGACTTCGACGCCCGTGTCGCGGACTGTTGCGGCCTGGTCGTCCAGCCCAACGGTTGGGCCGGCGACCTTCGTGGCGGCCACGAGGTGGAGGCTCGCGTTCCAGGTGCGTGCCAACGTCGCGGCGTGCGCGACCGCGATCCCGGCTCGCTCGGACCCGTCGGTCCCGACCACGATCCTCGAGAACATCGGTTCAGTCGCTCGTCGGGACGATGAGGACGGCACAGTGTGCGCTGTGCGCTATCGCGTTCGGCACACTGCCGAGGATTCGACCGCGCCCGGACATCCCGCGGTTGCCGACCACGATGAGGTCCGCGTTGCAGCTGAACGCGAGGTCGAGGACCGCGTCGGCGGGATGCCCGAGCATCGCGTGGGTCTGGACATCGACACCGCGATCGGCGAGCTCGCCCTGCACGCGAACGGCGACCTGCTTCGCTCGGCGCACGATCGGCCCCTGTGTCCCCTGGTACGCATGCACGACGTGCAGGGTCGATTCGTACGCGCGGGCGAGTGTCGCGGCCTGCTCGACGGCGAGTGCGGCTCGTGCCGATCCATCGGTGCCTACGACGATGGTCGAGTAATTCGGCTCAGGAGCCACGCGCGGGAATCTATCGGCTCGGGAGTCGCGAGGCGCGGCGCGTCAGAGAGCGATGCGGGCCTTGGTCCATCCTGTGGTGTTGTGGAAGTCGGCGACCGCATTGCCCGGGTGCACGAGGTCGTCGCATGCCGCCCGGGCGTCGCCGTCGAGATCGAGCTCGAGCACCGCAACTGCGTCGACGAGCTGTTCGAGGGTCCGCGGGCCGATGATCGGGGCGGTGACGCCCGGCTGGTCCTTGACCCAGAGCAGCGCCAGCTGGGTAGGGGTCAGCCCCCGGTCGTCGGCGAGACGGGCGACCGAGCGGGCCACCTCGACCGCCGCGGGAGTGACGCGATCGAGCACCTGGGGCCGCCGCTTCGCGCGTGAGTCGTCGGGGATCCCGTCGGCATAACGGCCGGCAAGGATCCCGCCACCGAGCGGCGACCACGGGAACACCCCGAGGCCGTACTTCCGGCAGAGCGGCAGCAGCTCGTTCTCGATCCGGCGATCGACGAGGTTGTACGGGGGCTGTTCGCTCACGTAGGCGGGGAGCGCGTCGCGCTCGGCGATCGCGAGCGCCTCCATGACCATCCACGCGGGATGGGTGGAGCACCCGACGTGGCGCACCTTGCCCGCGTCGACGAGCTCGGCGAACGCGGCGAGTGTCTCCTCCTGGGGAACGACCATCGACGGCCGGTGCAGCTGGTAGAGGTCGATGTGATCCGTGCGGAGGCTGCGGAGGGACTGCTCGCACGACGCGACGATGTGCTCGCGGCGATGCCACTGGCCCGGATCTCCCTTCCCCCGCGGCATGCCGACCTTGGTGGCGAGGACGATGTCGTCGCGCCGACCGTTGCTCGCGAGGATCTCGCCGAGGATCCGCTCGCTCTCGCCGCCGGCGTACACGTCGGCGACATCGATCATTTCGATCCCAGCATCGAGCGCGGCGTCGACGATCCGGGCCGACTCGGCCGGGTCGGTGGGGTCGCCGAAGTTCATCACGCCGAGACAGAGGGGCGCGACCTCGAGGCCGGTCGGTCCGAGCGGTCGGCGTTCCACGGAAATGACGCTACCGCCAGACCCGGGCGCTCTGCGATGCTGCTCGGATGAGCGATGCACCCGATCCCGTTCTGGAGATGCGTGACTGGGGCCTGGTCCCCGACGCCGAGCGCGAGCGAGTCGTGGTCGTCTCCCCGCATCTCGACGACGCCGCCCTCGGCTGCTCGTATCTCTTGGCCGCGCACCCCGGTGCGCACGTCGTCACCGTCTTCGCGGGGCGTCCGACCGACTACCCGAACCCGATGGGCCATTGGGACGCACTGTGCGGCTTCGTCGAGGGCGACGAGGTGCACGTGGCGCGGCGAGCCGAGGACGCCGCCGCCATGGAGGTGCTCGGCGCAACGCCGATCTGGCTCGACTTCGTGGAGCACTCCTATCTCGACCGCGTCGACTGGATCGGCGGGGCAGAGGTCGTCGACGAGCTCGAGGCCACGGTTCGTGCTCTCGATCCCACGGCGGTCGTTGCACCGTTCGGACTCGGCAACCCCGACCACGACGCGACGCACGACGCGTGCATGTTGCTGCGCGGCCGCATGCCCGAGCCCGCGTGGTTCTGCTACGAGGACATGGGCTACAAGCACATCCCTGGTCTTCTCGCGTGGCGAGTCGCGCGGCTCTTCGGGGCCGGGACGTGGCCCACACCGGCAGCGATACCGCTCACCGTCGACCACGAGCGCAAGATGCGCGCCGTGCACTGCTACCCGTCGCAGCTGCTCGCACTCGAGGCCGAATGGCAGGTGCGCGCCAAGCTCGCGGCGCCTGC
>JANOWV010000572.1:0-1810 GCA_031418075.1 Actinomycetes bacterium | reverse complement strand
GCGTTCCACCGGCTCGCGGGGATCCTCGCGGTCGAGGAACCGGGCGTGCAGTTCTTCAACGTCGAGCCGGGCTACGTCGTCACCGAGCGCATGGAGGAGAACGCCAAGAACCTCGGGCTCGAAGGCGTGTACCCGGGCGCGCCCCCGACCGTGCCGGCCTCGGTCATCACTTGGTGTGCCACGTCGCCCGACGCGTCCGAGCTCAACGGCCAGACGATCTCCGCCCAGCGCTTCGCCAAGCAGCACGACCTGCACCCACCCTGGAAGCGCTGAACTCCGCTCCGTCTTCGAGCAAGTGACGCTGAAGGCTCACATCGGACCCTGAGCGTCACTTGCTCAGGAAGAGACGGTGTCGGTGATGCCCTACTTCAGGGCGATTGCGTTCGGGGGCGAGCCGATGCCGCCGACGATGCCGAGCGGCTTGCTCGTGAACAGGAACTCGTAGACGCCGTCCGCTGCGCAGTCCTCGGCGAGCGACTCGAGGTCGAAGAACTCCCCCAGCGGGATCCCCAGGTACACCATCACCTTGACGTGCACCATGTCGTCCGCGCCGAGGTTGGTGCCGCCCACGCCGGGCGGAAATGGCTCGAAGGTCGGGTTGTCGGCGGCGACTGCCGCGATCCCGTGGTCCCAACACCACTCGGCGAGCGCGGAACCGGGTCCGAGTCCGGGGATGCGCATCCCCGCGAAGGTGCGGCTCGTCTCGGCGAGCGCAGCGCGAGCATCGGGTCCGAGGCTGCGGTACCACGCCATCCACCCGATGCGGACGCACAGCACATCGCCGGGCTGGATCTCGACGCCCTGGGCGGCTGCGGTCTCGTCGAGCAGCTCCGGCGTGACGACGAAGGACGAGTCACCGGCGATCGGGGTGAAGCGGGCCACGTCGAGCAGGACCCCGCGGCCGGCGAGCCCGCGCTCGGCCCAGGCCTCGATGCCCGGCGCGCCGGACTGCACGTCATCGGCCGTGCGGCCCATGAAGTACCCGCGAGTGGAATGCGCAAAGTGACCGAACGAGTCCCACTGGGTCGAGCCCTGCGGATAGAAGCTGTCGAGCCGGTCGTCGAGCACATGGTCCATGAGCTGGAACACGGTGTGCTGGATCGGCTCGCGGCCGAAGAACGGTGGGTTGGGTTCGTCGAGCATGAGGTCGAGACCGAACCGACGCCCGGTCTTCACGAGCCGGGCAGCCGCCGCGACGCGCTCGGGCGTCAACAGTGCGAGCGATCCCAATGCCGGGTCGAGGTGCTCCCACGCGCACCCGTCGGGCAGCTCTGCATACGCGGGCCGAGTCGTGTCCTGGTGGGATGTCATGCGTCGGCGAGCAGCTCGTCGACGTTGTGCACCTGCCCGTCACGGGTGAACAGCACATCGTTGTAGCCGTTCCCCTCCCCCACGAACTCCATGGTCTCAGGCCGACAGGAGGTCACGTACAGGGCTCGGCGTCCGCCGTCGGTGCCGGTCGGCGACGGCGCTGCGTGCAGCACGTGGCCGAAATGCACCGTCACGTCGCCCGGTTCGGTGTCGATCGCCACGGTGGGCTGCGCGGCTTCGTCGTCCTTCTCGCGACCGGGCGCCCGCAACGGATGCGACGACCCGAGATGCGAACCCGCGAGAAAGTGGAGCTGCCCGGTCGCGGCAGTCGCGGGATCGAGCTGGATGCCGATCGCGACGCTCGGGCACAGGACCGGATGGCCACCAAGCCCGCAGTCGCGGTGCCAGGGGAGGTCGGACAATCCGGCAGTGATCTCGGAGTGCTTGATCACCACGCTCAGGCCATCGAGGCAGCCAGTCTCGGGGACGAGGCCGTCTG
>JANOWV010000571.1:0-3851 GCA_031418075.1 Actinomycetes bacterium | reverse complement strand
AACGGTCTCCTCGCCGTCGCCCGCGGTGGCGTCGTCTTCACGCCGGGCGGGAGCGGGACGGCACAGGAGGTGTTCACCGACGCGGCGCAGAACGACTACTCGCTCTACGACGTCCGTTCTCCCATGGTCTTCCTCGGTGTCGACCACTACACCCACGAGCGGCCCGGCCTCTTCACGGCTGTGCAGGACCTCGCGACCCGAGGCGGATGGGGTCACCTCGTCCGCGTCGTCGACACCACCGACGAGGTCCTCGCCGCGCTGCGCGAGCTCGCACCCGTCTTCCCCGGTGTTGGGCCGGCCGGCGCGCCCGCTGGTACGGCATGTCGGCCGTTGCGGAAGCGCTGACGTGCCGCACCGCAAGGTCCGGGTCCCCCTCACCGATCCTGAGATGGTCGAAGGGCTGCGCCGCATCCGGGCCGAGCTCGACGTGCCACCGGAGTTCGCACCCGAGGTGCTCGAAGCGGTCGACGCGGCCGTGCGTGCTCCTCACACTGGCGAACGCGTCGATCGTCGCGACCTCGACCTGATCACCATCGACCCGGCCGGGAGTCGCGACCTCGACCAGGCGTTCCACGCCGAGCGTCGCACCGGAGGAACTCGGGTTCACTACGCCATCGCCGACGTCGCCGCGTTCGTGGCCCCCGGGGACACCGTCGACCGTGCCGCCCACGAACGCGGGGTCACCGTCTACCTCCCGGATGGGCGTGCACCGCTCTATCCGAACAACCTCGGGGAAGGTGCAGGCAGCCTGCTGCCCGACGAGGAGCGTCCGGCGCTGCTGTGGACCATCGACCTCGACGGCGACGGAGTGGCGACCGCCTGGCGCGTCGAGCGCAGCCTCGTGCGGAGCCGCGCCGCCACGACGTATGCGGCCGTGCAGCGGGATCTCGACCAGGGAAAGGCGGCGGAGCCGGTCGCCCTCCTCCGGGAGATCGGAATGCTCCGTGAGGCCCAGGAGCAGGCCCGGGGCGGCGTGAGCCTGCCGCTGCCCGACCAGGAGGTCCGCGAGGGCAAGGATGGCTACGCGCTGGCGTACGACGTGCCGCGTCCGGTCGAGGGCTGGAACGCCCAGATCTCGCTCCTCACCGGCATCTGCGCCGCCTCGACGATGATCGACGGTGGCGTGGGACTCCTGCGGACGCTGCCCCCGGCCGACGACCGCTCGATGGGACGCCTGCGTCGGGTCGCGCTCGCCCTCGGCATCGCGTGGCCGGACAGCCTCGGCTACCCCGACCTCGTACGCAGCCTCGACCCGAAGCTTGCTGCCCATGCCGCGTTCCTGCAGCAGGCCGTCTCGACGTTGCGCGGCGCTGGCTACGCAGTCGTGGACCCTTCCGCCGGTCCCGCGCCGGTCCACGCCGCGCTCGCGACCACATACGCGCATGTCACCGCGCCGCTACGGCGCCTCGCCGACCGCTTCGCGAACGAAGTCGTCGTCGCGCTGAGCGCGGGTACCGAGCCCGATCCGGTGATCCGTGATGCGCTCGGCGCGCTCCCCGACATCATGCGCGAGGCATCCCGGCGATCGTCGGGGGTAGAGCGGGCAGTCGTCGACCTCGCGGAAGCGCTCGTCCTACGAGGGCGTGAGGGCAACGAGTTCCCGGCGGTGGTCATCGACCGTGACGACACGTTCGCGTCCGTCCTGCTGCGGTCTCCGGCCGTCGTGGCGAAGCTCGACACCGGCGCGCTCGCGGCGAGTGATGCGGAGCTCGGGTCCGAGGTGCGGGTCCGCCTCGACACCGTCGAGCCGGCCGAGCGTCGCGTGGTGTTCTCGGTCGTCGGCTGACCCTCGGTCTCGGGGGCGGGTGCCGGGTCGGGAGTGCCGGGTCAGGACTGCCGGGTCGGGGCAGACGGGTCGGAGCTACCCGACCTCTCGTCTCGGCGTCGGAACCCGCTGGGAGCACTCCTTGAACCTCCGGCGGAGGTCACGGCTCAGCTTGTCGTCGCCACGCGACCGGGCGATCTGGCCGAGCCGGGTGAAGTGACGCTCGAAGGGCGCCACGCCGGCGAGAAGGCTCTCGGCCTCGGTGGCGTCGACGAGACGGACGAGCAGGAACTCCGCGGCGTCGTTATCGCCTTGGAGCAGCATCTGGTCGAGGGTGGCGATCCACTCAGTGTGGTGTCGCCCCATGTACTCGCCGGGAGCGTCGACGTACCCCGTCGGGCGCTGCTGGCACCAGTCGCAGTGCTCACCCATGCCGACCAGGATCCCGCAGCGACGGCACCGGCTCGCAGTACTGCCCGCGCCGGAGCCTTCGTGGGCAAAGGCGGACGAGGGGTCGAACGACATGGGCCTGCTCGGAGTCGGAGTGAGGGTCTTTGAGGCTACCGAGGCTCGTGGTGCGAAACAATGCGAGTGGGGCGAAACGGTACAAGCACACCAGATCGCGCGACGCACGCGAGGGGCTGGTGATCCGGTGACGTGCTGGCGGAGCGGAGGTCGGAACGGAGATCAGCCGAAGCTGATCGTGGTCCCCGTGGCCGATTCGAACAGCTGGATCCCGGCCCAGATCCCGAAGCCCAGCGCCACGATCTGGAGCACGCAGCCCATGGCGTAGGTGTTCCACCGCGAGCTGGCGGTGGCCGTCGGCTCCGCTCCCGCCCCGCGTTCGGCGCGACGCGTTGCCCGACTGGAGCGGAGCATGGTCAGCCCGACGACCAGTGGGACGCCCCCCATCGCGAGGAACAGCACTCCCGGGATGAGCCAGCCGAAGGCAGGTCCCCCACCGGTCCCCGGAGGGTCCACCCCGTACTCGACGAAGTTCCACCCGAGCGACAGGAACAAGGCCGGCCAGGCGAGGAACGTGAGGTTGGGTCCGAGGGCGTTGAAGACGTAGATGCCGAGTGCGATGAGACCACCGAAGATGCCGCCCACCATCACGCCGGCCACCCCATCCGGGCAGGGCCGGGAGATCTCGTAGGGGACGTTGCCACTCGCGCACGACCCCCCGATCTCCATCACGGAACGCATCCCGTAGAAGAGCAGCGTGATCCCGATCGCGACTCCGGCGGCTCCAACGAACGTGAGGATCGCCTTGCGGACGAGCTTCGACCGCTCGGGGGCGCTCGCGCCGGTCGTCTCCGTCACGGCGGGGACTCTAGACCTGGTGCGCCTCGGCCCGAGTGTCCTCAGAGCCATCCCGTGTGGACGTCACCAGTGTCGACCGATCGAGTCGGGCGTTGACTGCGTCCACGAAGAGCGTGGCGCGAGTTGGAGGTTCCTCATGACGATCATCACCGAGCCCGCGCCACCGCGGACATTTCGACTCTCGAGGGGTGGGATCGCCGTCCTGGTCGGAGGCGTGCTCATCGCCGTCGGGTCGCTGCTCACGTGGGCGCGTCTGTCGGCCGTGCTGATCGGGACCAGATCGTTCCCCGGGACCGTCGGTGGCGGTCGACTCACCGCGATCTTCGGGGTCTTCCTCGTCCTCGGTGGAATCACGATGCAGTTCGGGCCCTACCGGCGGTGGGTGCTGGGAGTGTGCCTGCTGTCCGTGATCGGGACACACGCCGTAGGGGTCTACAACTTCTTCGACATCTCTGGAGTCGAGAGTCGGTATCTGCGCCCGGACTCGGGCCTGACCGTCGCGAACCTCGGGTCCGTCTCGATCGGGGTAGGTCTCTACCTCGTGCTGATCGGCGCCATGGTGGCGGGCATCGGGCTCTTCGTACCGACGCGCGTCCGGACACCGCGGCACTCGGGCGAACGATGACCCTGCATGTTCAGTGGTCGGGCTGCCGGGACTCGAACCCGGGACCTTCGGTCCCCCAGCGGCCGTCCGACCGTCCACCCCGTCCACTGCGTCCACCCAGTTTCGCGTTCGGGCTGGTCAGGGGCGTGCGCGTGTCCA
>JANOWV010000570.1:0-1511 GCA_031418075.1 Actinomycetes bacterium | reverse complement strand
GCCGTGGAGCGGATGATCACGACGATGCCCTACGTCGTCGGAAAGAAGGCAGGCGCACCCGACGGCACCGTCGTGGCGTTCGACATCAGCGGCCCGCCGGGACGTGCGTTCGCGGTCGGCGTCGCGGGCCGCGCCAAGGTGCTCGATGACGTTCCCGACGAGGCGGCGGCGCGCATCATCGCTGACGGCATGACGTTCGTGTGCCTCGCGACCGGACGGGTCGACCCGGCCGTGGCGCTCGCCGACAACTCGGTGCGGGTCGAGGGTGACGAAGGGCTCGCCCGGCACGTCGTGGAGTCGATGAACTTCTTGTTCTAGGTCAGAGCACCAGCTCGGCCATGAGCTGGAGCGCCTCGGGCTGGGCCGCGCCGAGGATCATCGTGCCGATCCCGGATTCCTTCCATGCCTCGACCTGGTCTGCGATGCGCTCCCTGGGTCCGAGTAGCGCGACCTCGTCGATGAGCTCGTCGGGCACCGCGGCGATCGCCTCGGCCTTCTTGCCGTCGAGGTAGAGGTCCTGGATCTCCTTCGCCGCTGCCTCGTAGCCGTAGCGGCACGCGAGGTCGTTGTAGAAGTTCTTGCCTCGGGCCCCCATCCCACCGACGTAGAGGGCGACCATCGGCTTCACCAAGCCGCGGAGCGCGTCGACGTCGTCGCCGACGATGACGGTGACCGTCGGGGCGATGTCGAAGGCGTCGAGGCTCTTCCCGCCTGCGGCCTTCGCGAAGCCGGCGTCGAGTGCTGCGCCGTAGGTGTCGGTCAGGCGGGTGGGGGAGAAGAAGATCGGGAGCCAGCCGTCGGCGACCTCGGCGGCGAGCTCGACGTTCTTCGGCCCGATCGCCGCGATGTAGATCGGGAGATCAGCACGTCGGGGGTGCACGATGATCTTCAACGGCTTGCCGAGCCCCGTCGCGTCGTCGCCGGTGTACGGGATGTCGTAGTGCGCGCCGTGATGCTCGACGGGACCTTCGCGGGCGAGGATCGCACGGATGATCTCGATGTACTCGCGGGTCTTGCCGAGCGGCTTGCCGTAGGCCTCGCCGTGCCAACCCTCGGCAACCTGCGGGCCCGACGCCCCGATGCCGAGGAGGAACCGTCCCCCGCTCATGAGGTCGAGGGTCGCGGCGGTCATCGCGGTCATCGCCGGGCTCCGTGCCGGCATCTGCATGATGGCGGTGCCCCACGACATGCGCTCGGTGCGGGCCATCAGCCACGTGAGCGGCGTGACCGCGTCGGTCCCGTAGGCCTCGGCCGTCCAACCCGAGTGGAAGCCGAGGCGATCGGCCTCCTGGGCCGTGGTGATCGCGCTCTCGAGGCCGTTGCCCCAGTCCTGGTAACCGAAGTTCACGCCAAGTCTCATGGGCTCAGCCTCGCGCGGATGCCTCGGCGCCTGCCGGGTCGGGGCCGGAGTCGGAACGGGGTTCCGTGTCGACGTCGGCGGGGAGCAGCGAGAACATCGCCACGTCGGCGAGCCCACACCCGAGGGTGGTGTAGGACCGCAGCACGCCCTC
>JANOWV010000569.1:0-1697 GCA_031418075.1 Actinomycetes bacterium | reverse complement strand
CGTCGGTCCCCTCCTGCTGCTCCTCGGGCTCCGCTGCGTCATCAGCCTTCGCGTCATCAGCCTTCGCGTCATCAGCCTTCGCGTCATCAGCCTTCGCGTCATCAGCCTTCGCGTCATCAGCCTTCGCGTCGTCAGCCTTCGCGTCGTCAGGGGTCTCACCCGGCGCGGTGAGCGCGTAGCCGGCCGCCGCAGCGGAGATCGCCTCGCCACCACCCGCCGGCTGGAACACGAGCTCACCATCGGCGTTCTTGACCCATTCGCCTTCGGCGTAGTCGACGTCGCCGGATTCCTCCTCGGCGAGCTGCGTCTCGCTCTTGATGTCGACGCGCCAGCCGGAGAGCCGTGCGGCAAGACGGGCGTTCTGGCCCTCCTTGCCGATCGCGAGCGACAGCTGGAAGTCCGGGACGATGACCTCGGCGGTGCCGGTGTCCTCGTGGATCCGCACCTCACGCACACGCGCCGGTGCGAGCGCTTTCTGCACGAAATCGGCGGCATTGTCGGAGTAAGGGACGATGTCGACCTTCTCGCCCCGGAGCTCGTTGACGACCATCCGCACTCGCGCACCGCGCGCGCCAACGCAGGCGCCGACGGGGTCGACGTGGTTGTCGTTCGAGGAGACCGCGATCTTCGTGCGGTGCCCCGGCTCACGAGCGATGGCCTTGAGCTCGACGACACCGTCGACGATCTCGGGAACCTCGAGCTCGAAGAGCCGCTTCACCAGTCCCGGATGCGTGCGTGACACGACGATCTGGGGACCCTTCGCCGTCTTGCGGACCTCGACGATGTAGGCCTTGAGCCGGCTGCCGTGCTCGTAGCGCTCGTTCTGGACCTGCTCCGCCTGCGGTAGGAGCGCCTCGACCCGGCCCAGGTCGAGCAGCGTGTAGCGCTGGTCGGTCTGTTGGATGATCCCGGTGACGATCTCGCCTTCCTTGCCCGCGTACTCCTCGTACTTGCTCTCGCGCTCGACGTCGCGGATGCGCTGCAGGATGACCTGCTTGGCGGTCTGTGCGGCGATGCGTCCGAAGTCGGACGGCGTGTCGTCCCACTCGCGGACGACGTTGCCCTCTTCGTCGAGCTCCTGGGCGATGACCTTGATGTCGCCCGTCTCGATGTCGATCTCGACGAGGGCCTCCTCGGCCGCCTTGGGCATGCGCTTGTACGCCGTGACGAGCGCGTTCGCGAGCGCCTCGAGCATGATCTCGACGGAGATGCCCTTCTCGCGCTCGATGTTCTCGAGCGCCTCCATCATCTCGGAATTCATCGCTTCACCTTCTCGTCCGCGCGCCGTGTGCGCGCCTTGGCGCCCTGCTTCGGGCTCCCCTGATTCGACTTCTTGGGCTTCGGGCCACCGGGCTTGGGAGCCGGGCCCCACTCGAACACGGTGCGCGCCTGGACGACGTCGGCGAAGGCGACACGCTCGGGTGCGTCGTCGATGACAAGGTCGGCGCCGTCGTCGTCGACGGCCGTCACGACGCCTCGACGCCGGAGGGTCTCGTCGGCGTCGGTCGTGCGCACCGACACCGTCGCGCCGATGGCCCCGCGCCAGTGAGCGACCGTGCGCAGCGGCCGTTCGAGACCCGGACTGCTCACCTCGAGGGTGTACGCGCCCGGCAAGATCCTCGCCACCCCGGTGGCGGGGTCGTCGGCCGCTCGATCGTGGGCCGGGGAGACGGCGTCGGTCGCTGCGCCGATCTGGT
>JANOWV010000568.1:0-10254 GCA_031418075.1 Actinomycetes bacterium | reverse complement strand
CCGACGGGCTCCGGGAGCACGCCGCGGTCGCAGCCGACCTGCTCGGCGCGGTGTTCGCGTCGCGAACTGCCGTCGACTGGCGCGAACGGTTCGCCGACTTCTCGGGCCAGTGGGTGCTCGTGCAGGACACCCTCGAGGCGGCCTCCGAGCCTCAGACCGTCGCGAACGGGTACGTCGTCGACTGCCAGACAGCCCAGGGCGCGCCATTCCAGCTCGCCGCGGCCCCCGTCCAGTACGACGGCGAGCCGGCGCAGACGGCGCGCGCGCCGGAGTTCAACGAGCACGGCGACGACATCCTCACGGAGCTCGGGCTCGACTGGGAGACGATCATCGATCTGAAGGTCCGTGGCGTCGTCGCCTGACGACACCGGGCGACGATGACACGGCTCATCGCACGGCGCTTGCTCACGGTCGTCCCGACCCTGCTCATCGTCACGTTCGGTGTGTTCATGCTCGTCAAGCTCTCGCCCGCGGACCCTGCCGTGACGGCGGCCGGCGGGACCTTCGCCTCCCAGGAGGACATCGTCCGGACCCGCAAGGAGCTCCACCTCGACGACTCGTTGCCCTCGCAGTACTTCCGCTGGCTCGAGGGTGCGGTCCAAGGTGACCTCGGGAACTCCTACACCCGTAAGACGCCGGTCATCGACGAGATCGAGCGCCGAGTACCGGTCACGGCGGGCCTGATCATCGCGGCGACCCTCTTCGCGCTGCTGATCGCAATCCCGCTCGGCATCCTGAGCGGCCTCCGACCCAACGGTGGGGTCGACCGCGCGTCGCGCGTGTACGCGTCGATGGCGGTCGCGATCCCGAGCTTCGTGCTCGCGCAGATCCTGGTCGTCGTGTTCGCGGTGCAGCTGAAATGGTTACCCCCGTCGGGGTACACCAAGTTCGGCAGCTCGCCGACCGAGTGGCTCCGCTTCATTGCACTCCCGGCGATCTCGCTCGGCGTCGCCATCGGTGCAGCAGTGACGCGCCAGCTGCGCGGCGCGCTCGTCGACGAGCTCGATACCAACCACATCCGGACGTCGTGGGCGATCGGTGGCAGTCGCGCACGCGTCGTCGGCCGGCACGGACTCAAGAACGCGGCGATCCCGGCGATCACCATCGTCGGCCTCCAGGTCGCAGCGCTCGTGGGCGGCACCGTGATCGTCGAGCAGATCTTCGCCATCCCCGGGATCGGGAACTACCTGCTGGGCGCGATCGTCTCAGGGGACATCCCCGCGATCCAGGGTTGCGTGCTGATCCTCGTGATCGTCGCGCTGGGGATGAGCCTCGTCGTGGACATCCTGTACGCCGTCCTCAACCCGAAGGTGCGGGTGACGGGATGAACGTCGACGACATCGACGACGTCCTCCGCGACGCTGACCACCTCCCCATGACCCCGGGTGAGACCGTCGAGGCATCACTCCACCGAGCGAGCGCGCGTCCAACACGAGGAGCGTTCCGACGGTTGATGAGCCGGCCCGGGCCACTCGTCGCGCAGGTGTACCTGACGCTCCTCGTGCTCGCCGCGATCTTCGCACCGCTCGTCGTCCCCTACGCCCCGAACGACCCTGTCTTCACGAATCGCTTCGCAGACCCGTCGTGGAGCCATCTGCTCGGCACCGACGACCTCGGACGCGACCTCCTGAGTCGACTGATCTACGGCGCACGCGTCTCGCTCTCGGTGTGCTTCGCGGTGATCGCCATCGCGATGGCGATCGGTCTCGTCGTGGGTCTCGTGTCGGGTTACGTCGGCGGCACGACCGACAACATCCTCATGCGCATCACCGACGGCGGTCTGAGCTTCCCGCCACTGGTGCTCGCAATCGCAGTGGCCGGCATCCTCGGGCCGGGGATCGGGAACGTGATCCTGTCGCTCTCGATCGTGTTCATCTTCGGGCTCACCCGGCTGGTGCGGGGTACCACGCTGGCGATCCGGGAGGAACCGTTCGTCGAGGCATCGCGTGCCGCCGGCAGCCGCACGCGCCGCATCCTCGCCCATCGGATCCTCCCCAACGTGCGTTCACCGATCCTCATCGCGGCCACCTTCGGGATCGCGGGCGCTCTGGTCGCCGAGGCGGGGCTCGCGTACCTCGGTCTCGGACCACGACCGCCCACCGCAAGCTGGGGGAGCATGCTGCGCCAGTCGTTCGACCGCGCGCTCTACGCCGCTCCGTGGCAGCTCCTCGTCCCGGGCATCGCGATCGCACTGACGATCCTCGCCTTCACCGTCCTCGGCGAGGGCCTGCGTGATGTGCTCGGCAGCGGCCGCACGACGGTCGCGCGCCGCAACGAACGCCGAGGGATCACGACCGTGGAGCGTCCCGCGCGCGAAGCTGTCGCGACGGCGTCGGCCCCGCCGGCCGGACGCGAAGACGCGCTCGTCAGCATCGAACACCTCTCGGTGGAATTCACATCCGCGCGCGGGCCGGCACGAGTGGTCGATGACGTCTCACTCACGATCCGTCCCGGCGAGACCGTCGGGCTCGTCGGGGAGAGCGGGTCGGGGAAGACGGTCACGTCGCTCTCGGTCATGCGCCTGGTGCCCTCTCCCCCGGGGAGGATCGCCGGTGGATCGATCTTCTTCGAAGGCCAGGACCTCCTGAGCCTGTCGTTCAAAGAGATGCGGGAGCTGCGGGGCACGAAGATCAGCATGATCTTCCAGGATCCGATGACGAGCCTCGACCCGACCTACACCGTCGGGCGCCTCCTGCTCGAGGCGCAGACCATCCACCAGAAGGTCACGCGGGCACAGGGCGGGGCCCGGTCCCTCGAGCTCCTCGAGATGGTCGGGATCCCGGCGCCGGAGGCCCGACTCCGGCAGTACGCGCACCAGCTGTCGGGCGGTCTGCGCCAGCGGGTGATGATCGCGATCGCGTTGGCGAACGAGCCCCGGCTCCTGATCGCCGACGAGCCGTCGACGGCGCTCGACGTGACGATCCAGGCCCAGATCCTCGACCTGCTCCGCTCGCTGCAGCGCGAGCTCGGCATGGCGGTGCTGTTCGTGACCCACGACCTCGGCGTGGTCGCCGACCTCTGCGACCGGGTGGCCGTGATGTACGCCGGACAGATCGTGGAGGAAGGGCCGGTCCACGACATCTTCGAGCGCCCGCAACATCCCTACACCGAGGGGCTCCTGGGCGCGATGCCCCAGGTCGGCCGGCTCGAAGCGCGGTTGGCGACGATCCGGGGCCAGGTGCCGCTCCCCCACGAGTTCCCGACGGGCTGCCGGTTCGCCGCCCGATGCGACCACGCCCTCGACGAGTGCACCACCGCCCCCGTCCTGCTCACCACGGGGTCCGGCTCCGACTCGAGCTCGATGGTCCGTTGTGTGCGGGCCGAGTCGCTGACCTTGCGGGGCGCCGAGTGAGCGCGCCGACGCCGCAGCCCGCATCCAAGACCACCGGTCCGTCGACGACCGGCGACGTCCTGCGCGTCGAAGGGCTGACCAAGCACTTCCCGCTCAAGCGGCGCGCCCGACGAGACGGTGACGGCCCGGCGATCCGCGCCGTCGACGGGGTCGACCTTTCGGTCCCCGCGGGGACGACCCTCGGGCTCGTCGGTGAGTCCGGCTCGGGCAAGAGCACACTCGCGCG
Organism: Actinomycetes bacterium; assembly: GCA_031418075.1. Taxonomy (GTDB): domain Bacteria; phylum Actinomycetota; class Acidimicrobiia; order IMCC26256; family PALSA-555; genus DASUAO01. The sequence goes on along the minus strand of JANOWV010000568.1, from coordinate 6,676 downwards.
CCTCGTGCTCCGGCTGATGCCGGTGACCGATGGGCGGGTGTACTTCGAGGACCAGGACGTCACCGACCTCAAGGGCAGTGCACTGCGCGCACTCCGTCCCCGCATGCAGCTCGTCTTCCAGGATCCGTACTCGTCGTTCGACCCGCAGGCCACCGTGCTCGACGCGGTGATCGAGCCGCTGAAAGCGCAAGGGACCTCCGACGCGGCGTGCCGGGCCCGGGCGGCCGAGCTCTTCGACCTCGTGGGGCTGTCCACCGACTACCTCGGCCGCGCCCCGCGCGAGCTCTCGGGCGGACAGCTCCAGCGCGCAGGCGTCGCGCGGGCACTGGCGACCGAGCCGCAGCTGGTGGTCCTCGACGAGCCGGTGAGCGCGCTCGACGTCTCGACGCAGGCGCAGGTCATCAACCTCCTCGCCGACCTGCAATCGGAGCTCGGGATCGCGTTCCTCTTCATCGCGCACGACCTCGCCGTGGTGCGCCACGTCAGCGAGCGCATCGCGGTCATGTACCTGGGTCGGATCGTGGAGGAGGGCCCGGCCGCCGCGCTCTACGACGCCCCGACCCACCCGTACACCCACGCGCTCCTGTCGGCGATCCCGGTACCCAACCCCCGGGTGCAGCGCAACCGCCCGCGCGTGATGCTGCGCGGCGAGATCCCGTCGCCCGCGAATCCGCCGTCGGGATGCCGGTTCCGCACCCGGTGCCCGTACGCCATGGACGTCTGCGCCGAGGTGGACCCACCGGAGTTCGTGACCCCCGCCGGCGGGCGCACGTGGTGCCACCTGCACACCCACGGGCCGACGCTTGCGGGTGCACCGATCTCCGGCCTCCCCGTCCCGGGCTGACCCGCTCCTCTCGGCCCCGAACGCGAGGAAGGCGCCGGTCCGGAGACCGACGCCTTCCTACGTACCACCCCCCGATGGGGGCTACTTCACGATGTGGATCCGGTTGATCTGCGGCCCGTACGGGGCGTTGATGACGTCCACACCCTTGACCTTGTCGGTCTGGGCGGAGAGCACGCTGTTCTGGTTCAGGAACACGACCGGTGACTCGTCCAGCAGGATCTTCTGGAACGTGTCCCACGCCGCCTTCTGCTCGGCCGCGGACTTCGAGGAGTCCCCGCCGGCAGTGAGGGCGGCCGTGAGGTCGGGGTTGTTGTAGCCACAGTTGTTCAGCACGGTCGTCGCCCCGGCGAACGCCAGCGAGTACAGCGACGGATCCAGCTGGACCGTGATCAGGTCCGGATTGGCCGAGACCGCGTCCGCCGCGAAGTTCGTGCTGGTCGTGATCTCGAGTTCGAGACCCACGTCCTTCAAGTTGCTCTGCACGACCTCGGCGATCGCGGGGTACGGCGCCTGCGCGGGTACGACGCTCGTGACCTTGGTGCCCGGTGCGATACCGGCCTTCTTCAGGAGCGCCTTCGCCTTCTTCGGGTTGTACTTGTAGGTCTTGGCGAGCGCCTTGTTGAAGTACGGCGACCCCTCCGAGAATGCCGTGACTGCACCCGGTGCCGTACCTGCGAGCGCGGCCGCGTCGATGGCGTCACGATCCACGGCCCACTGCACCGCCTGGCGGGCTTCCTTCGTCGAGAAGACCGCAGCGGTCGGACAGAGTCCGAGGTTGTAGACGCCGCCACCGGCGACCGTCGTGATCTCGAAGCCGCCCTGGCTCGTGAGCGTCTGGGCTGCATCCGGCGGGATCGACCACGTGAGGTCGATCGTGCCGGCCTGGAGCGCGCTCACCGACGGTGGCCCTACGGGAGTGTCGATGAACTCGACACCGGCAAGCTTCTGCGCCTTCGGGTCCCAGTAGTTCGGGTTCTTCTTGAGCGTGACCTTGCCCGTCTCGTAGCTGTCGAGCACGTACGGGCCCGCGCCCACCGGGTCCGCCTCGAGGTTCCCCGCCGCGGCCGCCGTCGGCGAAGGCACCGCGAAGAAGTTCGAGTTCTTCAGATCCTGCTGGAGCAGGGCCTGGGCGATCGGCTTGTCGAGGTGGAGGCGGACGGTGAACTCGTCGACCGCCTCGTACGAGGTGATCGCGGCGAGGTTCGGCACGATGTTCGTCCGCGAGGCAGCGATCGCCTCCCACGCCGTCTTCACTGCTGCCGCGTTGAACGGGGTCCCGTCGGAGAACTCCACGCCCTTGCGCAGGGTGAGCTCCACGGTCATCGGGTCGGGGGCCGTCCACTTCGTGGCCAGGCCCGGCTCGCCCTTCCCGTCGGGCGTGTTGTGGATCATCGTGTCGTAGATGAGATCCACCCACAGCCGGGGGCTCGGGTTCTGGGCGCTGGCCTTGGGGCCTGCGGGGTCGAACCATGCGCCGCCGTTGTCCTCGATCGGGACACCGACGCGCAGCACGGCCAACTTGTCGATCTTCTCTTTCGCAGCGGTCGCGACCGTGCCCATGACGCCGAGCGTCATCAGCACCGCGAGCACACCTACGACGCCGCGACGTGCGGCTGAACGGCTCCGAGCCATCGTTCCCCCTGGGTCCACCGGGCACCGCATGTGCCCGGGGGGACCGTAGCAGGTAACAGTCATGTCGCGCCCGCCGCGCATCACCGCCAGCACATGTAGGAGATACGCCAGTCCTGGTGTGCTCCTCCCCCCGAGAAACTAACGTCCCCGTCACAAGGGTGCTCCCGGCACCCAGGAGCGAGGCACCCATGGCACAGGTAGGAATCGTCACCGGCGCAGGCCGCGGGATGGGGGCGGCGTGCGCGGCCCGGCTCGCCAACATGGTCGACGCGCTGCTCCTCGTCGACCTCGACGACGACGCTGTTGCCGCGGCCGCCAACAGCCTCGGGACGCGCGGGACTGCCGAGATCGAGCCCATCGTGCTCGACATCACCGACCCCGAAGGGCTGGCGCGACTCGCGGCTCGGGCGTCGGAGCTCGGAACCCTCGGCGGCGTCGTCCACGCGGCCGGAATCTCGCCGACGATGGCCGACTGGCGCCAGGTGCTGCACGTCGACCTCGCGGGCACCGCCCTGCTCGTCGAGGCGCTCCTGCCCATCGCTACCGCAGGGACCGCGATCGTCTGCTTCGCTTCGGTCGCACCGCTCCTCGCCGCCGACTTCGCCACCCCGTCCATCGACGCGGTGCTCGACGAGCCCCTCGACCCCCGGCTCCCCGACCGGCTCCACGAGGTGCTCGGCGCCGGGATCGAAGACTCCGGGATGGCCTACATGTGGGCGAAGCGCGGGGTCCTCCGGCTGGCGCAGCGGGAGGCGGTGCGCTTCGGTGCGCAGGGGGCCCGCATCTGCTCGGTCTCACCCGGCATCATCGACACGCCGATGGGACGCCGGGAGGACGCAGCTCGCGCCACCAACGCCCTGCTCGTGCAGCACACCCCGCTCGGCCGAGAGGGTCGTCCCGAGGAGGTGGCGGCCGCGGTGGCGTTCCTGGTGTCGGACGAGGCGAGCTTCGTGAACGGGATCGACGTCCCGGTCGACGGCGGTGTCGTCGCGGCGATCCGGACCAATCCGGTCGAGCTGCAGTGAGAACCGCCGCAGCACGCCTCCTACGATCCACGTCACACGCGCCAACCTCAGAACGGCCGATCTCACTCTGGCCGATCTCACTCTGGCCGATCTCACACTGTCCAGCCTGCCCCGGGAGCAACCGATGACCACCGCCACCCCCACCGTGTCCCCGCCGCCGATGCGACACCTCGACCGGTTCTTCGTGGGCGGTGAGTGGGTGCAGGCGTCCTCGGACGCCACGATCGACGTCATCGACTCGGGCACCGAGGCGGTGTTCTTCCGCATCGCCGCGGCCGCAGCCGACGACATGGCCCGCGCCATCGCCGCGGCTCGCGTCGCGTTCGACGAGGGCCCCTGGCCCCGGATGACGCACGCGGAGCGGGCTGGATGGATCCGGGAGCTCGCCAAGGGTGTCCAGGCCCGCGGCGGCGACCTCGGCCAGCTCTGGCCGCGCGAGTCCGGCGTCATCTTCGGCGTCGCGCAGCACGCGGGGCGGATCGCCTTCGGTGCACTCGAGCAGTACGCGGCGCTCGCCGACACGTTTCCGTTCGAGGAGCGGGCGACGCCCACGATCGGCGGCAGCTTCGGCCTGCTCGTGCGCGAACCCGTCGGTGTCGTGGGGGCCATCATCCCGTGGAACGCGCCGACGGCGTTGATCTGCCACAAGATCGGCCCTGCCCTCCTCGCCGGCTGCACCGTGATCCTGAAGTCGGCGCCGGAAGCGCCGGGTGAGGGCTACGTGTTCGCCGAAGTTGCGGAGGACATCGGTTTGCCGCCCGGCGTGCTCAACGTGCTCACCGCCGATCGCGAGGTCTCGGAGCTGCTCGTCACCAACCCGGGTGTCGACAAGATCACCTTCACCGGTTCGACCGCGGCGGGCCGGCGCATCGCGTCGCTCTGCGGCGAGCGAATCGCCCGCTGCACCCTCGAGCTCGGCGGCAAGTCGGCCGCGGTGATCCTCGACGACATCGACCTTGCGAAGGTCGCGAAGACCATCTCGCGCGCCGAGTGCGCGATCTCGGGCCAGGTCTGCTCGTCGCTCACGCGGATCGTCGTCCCGCGCAAGCGCCACGACGAGCTCGTCGAAGCGCTGGCCGCGACCTTCTCGAAGGTGAAGGTCGGTGACCCGTTCGACGCCGAGACGCAGATGGGCCCCTTGGCCGCGGAGCGTCAGCGGGACCGGGTCGAGGGCTACATCGCCAAGGGCATCGAGGAGGGTGCGACGCTCGCCACCGGTGGTGGCCGCCCGAAAGACCTCGAGCGCGGCTGGTACGTCGAGCCGACGGTGTTCGGCAACGTCGACAACCACGCTTCGATCGCCACCGACGAGATCTTCGGGCCGGTCCTCACCGTCATCCCGGTCGACGACGAGGCCGACGCCGTGCGCGTCGCCAACGACACCATCTACGGGCTGAACGCGTCGGTCTTCACCGAGGACGCCGACCGGGCCCGCGAGGTTGCCGGCCAGCTCCGGTCCGGCACGGTCGGGCACAACGCCTTCCGCACCGACTTCGGCATGGCGTTCGGCGGCTTCAAGCAGTCAGGCATCGGACGCGAGGGCGGCAAAGAAGGCCTCCTCCCGTTCCTCGAGACCAAGTCGGTGATCCTCGAGGGGACGCCGAAGGCGTACGAATAGCGTCGACGGCCAACCCGAGGAGCAACTGGTGCGACCCCTTCCCGAGCTCACCCCCGAGAACGAGTGGTTCTGGACGTCCGGAGCCGATGGGCACCTCCGGAGCCAGGCGTGCGCGGACTGCGCGACGCTCGCCCTCCCCCCGACCCCGATCTGCCCGAGCTGTCGGAGCCGCTCGTCGGCGGCGACCGTGGTGTCGGGTCGGGGCACGGTCGTGGCCAGCACGATCAACGGCCATCAGTGGCATCCCGACTTCGTTCCGCCGTACGCCATCGCGATCGTCGCACTCGCCGAGGACCCGGCCATCCGCCTCACCACCAACATCGTCGGCTGCACCCCGGACGAGGTGCACATCGGTCAAGAGGTGACCGTGCACTTCGAGCAGTTCGAGGACGTGTGGCTGCCCTTCTTCGAGCCGACCGGGGCTGACGACCCGATCGAGCGGGTCGAGGACCCCCAGCGCCCGACTCCCCGGGCACCCGTCAGCGACGAGCGCTTCGAGCACCGGTCGGTCCTCTCGGGAGTGGGCCGATCCGCGATCGGTCGCCGCCTGATGGTCAACCCGATGTCGCTCACGGTCGACGCGTGCTTGGCAGCTGTCGCCGACGCGGGCCTCACCCTCGACGACATCGACGGGCTGTCCACCTACCCCGGTCCCCTCGCGATGGGGATGAGCGAAGGCGGCGCGACCGCGCTGGAAGAGGCGCTCCGGATCCGACCGACGTGGATCAACGGTGGCGCCGAGCTCCCGGGACAGGCCGGTGCGGTGATCGCAGCGATGCTCGCGGTAGCCAGCGGTCTGTGCCGCCACGTCCTGTGCTTCCGCACCGTCTGGGAGTCGACGTACGCGACGCGACCGCGCAGTGGCGGTGCGGGCAGCGGCCGGGTCTCGGGGCCGATGCAGGAGTACCGCGCGCCGTTCGGCGCGATCTCCGCCGCGAACTGGATCGCGATGCACGCGAACCACTATCTCCACCGCTATGGCGCGACGCGCGAGATCCTCGGCTGGATCGCGATCAACGCTCGGACGAACGCCGGACGCAACCCGGCCGCGATCTACCGCGATCCGATGACCATGGACGACTACATGGGGGCGCGCCCGATCACGACGCCGTTCGGGCTCTACGACTGCGACGTGCCCTGCGACGCGTCGGTAGCGGTGATCGTCTCCGACGCGTCGGTTGCGGCCGACCTCCCGCATCCCGCAATCCGCATCGATGCCGTGGGGACACAGATCACCGAGCGCGTCTCGTGGGACCAGGACACGTTGACCCACGAGCCCCAGGTCCTCGGCCCGTCCGCGCACCTGTGGACACGCACCGGCCTCCGACCGAGCGACGTCGACCTCGCGCTCGTCTATGACGGCTTCACCTTCAATGCGATCTCGTGGATCGAGGCACTCGGCTTCTGCGAGTTCGGCGAGGCCAAGGACTGGCTCGACGGCGGTTGTGGCAAAGCGCGCGCCGGCGATCTCCCCGGGAACCCACCAGGCGGCCCCCCCGACCCGGGGCGGGCCCCCCGGGTGGGCGTACAAGACCAGGCCAGAGCCCCCCCACGCCC
>JANOWV010000567.1:0-1601 GCA_031418075.1 Actinomycetes bacterium | reverse complement strand
CGATCGGCCCGGTCGAGCTGGTCTGTCAGATCGGTTCGCCGCGCAGCATCGCGACGTTCCTCCAGCGTGTCGGTCGTTCCAACCACAGCCGCGCCGGCACCCCGAAGGGCCGCCTCTACCCCCTCACCCGCGATGAGCTCGTCGAGTGCACGGCCTTGCTCTCGGCCGTGCGCGCGGGGCGGCTCGACGCGATCGTCCCGTCCCGCGAGCCACTCGACATCGCCGTGCAACACGTCATCGCGGAGACCGCGGCCCGGGAGTGGAAGACCGACGACCTCTTCGACCTCGTCCGGATGGCCGCTCCCTACATCAACCTCACCCGCGAACACTTCGACGAGGTCATCGACCTCGCCGCGAACGGGATCGAGACCGGTCGAGGCCGCCGCGGCGCGTACATCCATCACGACGCCGTGAACGGCGAGGTCCGAGGGCGCAAGAGCGCCCGAATCGCCGCCACCACATCGGGGGGCGCCATCCCCGAGACGGGCGACTACCGCGTGGTCATGGAGCCCGACGACACGTTCATCGGCACCGTGAACGAAGACTGGGCCGTCGAGTCGATGGCCGGCGACATCTTCCTCCTCGGTACACACTCGTGGCAGATCCGCAGGGTCGAGGCCGGCGTGGTGCGAGTGCGCGACGCGGGCACCGCCGCACCGACGATCCCGTTCTGGATGGGTGAAGCACCTGCCCGTACCGCCGAGCTCTCGGTCGAGGTCTCCGACCTCCGCCGTCGGGTCGACGAGCTGCTCACCGCCGGCGATCCCGACGGCGCCCGGGCCTGGCTCGTCGAGTCTGCCGGCGTCAGCACGGATGCGGCGACGATGATCGTCGACTACCTGGCGGTCTCCCGGGCGGCACTCGGCGCGATGCCCACCCAGGACCGCATCGTCCTCGAGCGGTTCTTCGACGAGACGGGTGGGATGCAGCTCGTCGTCCACTCCCCGTACGGCGGGCGAGTCAACCGAGCGTTGGGCCTCGCGCTCCGGAAGAAGTTCTGCCGCACGTTCAACTTCGAGCTCCAGGCTGCCGCGAGCGACGACGCGATCGTGCTCTCGCTGGGCCCACACCACAGCTTCCCGCTCGAGGAGGTTCCCCGCTACGTCACGAGCGCGGGCGTGGAGGAGACGCTCCGCCAGGCCATCCTCGACTCCCCGATGTTCCTCTCGCGTTGGCGCTGGAACCTGAACCGATCGCTCGTGGTGCTGCGGTTCCGCAACGGCCGCCGCAATCCGCCTCCGATCCAGCGGATGGAGTCCGACGACCTCATGGCCGCGGTGTTCCCGCAGGCCGCCGCCTGCCAGGAGAACATCACCGGTCCGATCGAGATCCCCGACCACCTCCTCGTCCGCCAGACCATCGCCGACACCCTGCACGAGGCCCTCGACGTCGATGGCGTCCGTGAGCTCCTGTCCCGGCTCGAGTCGGGGGCGGTCGCGGTGCACTGCGTCGAGACGACCGAACCGTCGGTGCTCGCCCACGAGATCATCACTGCCCGGCCGTACGCGTTCCTCGACGACGAGGAGTTCCAGAACCGTCGCACCAACGCGGTCACATTGCGCCGCGGACTCTCGGTCGATCTCGCGTCGATCGGCTCGCTC
>JANOWV010000566.1:0-1899 GCA_031418075.1 Actinomycetes bacterium | reverse complement strand
GCGCGAACTGCGTCGGGTTCACGAAGAGGGACACGACGACGCGGTCGCATTCCTCTCGAGCGATCTCCATGAGCGAGCGATGGCCGGCATGGAACGCGCCCATGGTGGGCACGAGCCCCACCACCGCGCCCTCGCGGCGCCACTCGTCGCACGTCGCACGGACGTCGGCGATCGTCTGTGCCGTCCTCATCCGTCGTCTCCCACCGTGAGGAGCTCCACCAGGTCGGGGTCGTCACGCGCCGCGAGCACCCGCGCCGCGTCCGCCATCGCGCGGTAGGCGCGCCGTTCTTCGTCGGGGATCGCCGCGAGATGCGCGGCAACCGTCGCCGCGTCACCGCGCGCGACCGGACCGGTGAGAGCCCGCGCCGGACCGAGTGCGAAGGCGTGCTCGACGCTCGCTCGAACGAGGGGCTCGAACGCTTCGCGTGGTACCCCGACGAAGGCGGCGAGCCGATCGACCTGCCCGAGCAGCGCGACGAGGTGGTTCGAGGCCACGCACGCCGCCGCGTGGTAGCCGGCGCGGCGCTCGTCGGTGACTTCGAACGGGTGCATCCCGAGGTCGGTCGCGATCGCGGCAACCGCGGATCCGCCGGCAACGGCCGCCCAGGAGCCCGCCAGGCGGTCGGCACCCGTCTCGATCGAGGGCAGCGTCTGCAGGGGGTGCAGCGCGCCGGCGGTCACTCCGGGCCGCTCCTCAGTGGCGGCTGCGAGGACGCCCAGGCCGTGGGCGCCGGAGAGGTGGACGACGATCGTGCCGGGCTCGAGCCCTGGCGCGATCGTGCCGGCTACCTCGGCCAAGACCCGGTCTGGTGGTGCCAACACCACCAGGTCGGCTCCGGCTCCGGGCGCCGCGGCGTCCACCCCGGCGGCATCGAAGCGCTCGGCCACCGCCCGGGTCGACAGGTCATCGGACGTTCGACCGGCCACCGACACCACTCGGTCGCCCTGGCGCGCGAGCGCGAGGCACAGAGCACCCCCGGCCCGACCGGGGCCGACGAGCGCGATGCGGCGGGTCATGACTCAGCGTCCCCTTCCAATCCAGCCCTCGCGGTGCCGGTTGCTGCGAGGTCATCCGGGGACCTCGTCACGTCGGGAGGAACAAGGATAGATCGGTGCGTGTCACCTCGTCCCCGGCGACAGCTGCGAGCCGATCCGCGGGCACCAGCTCCGGCGCGATCTCGTGCATCGGCACGACCACGAACCCTCGCTCCCAGAGCCGAGGATGCGGGACCGCGAGGTCGGGCTCGTCGACGGTCTCGGAGCCGACGAGCAACACGTCGACGTCGAGGGTCCGCGGACCCCAACGCTCGGTGCGGGTCCGACGCGCGGCGCGTTCCAAGCGCTGGCCGAGCGCGAGCAGGGCCCGAGCCGAGAGGTCCGTGTCGATCGCGACGACCGCGTTGAGGTAATCGTCCTGGTCGGGTCCACCGACGGGACTCGTCTCGTAGACCGACGAGACCGCGCGCACGGTGACGCCGGGCTCGGCGATCAACCCGTCGACAGCACCCTGGAGGAAGGCGAGCCGATCACCGAGGTTGGAGCCGAGCCCGAGGTGGGCCAGCGTGCTCACCGTTCGATGCGGACCGCGACGTGGTCGAGCGTCAGATCCATCGGCGGCTCGAGCTTGCGGACGGTGACGGTGACGGCGGCAACCCGATCGTCGGCGCGGCACTCCTCGGCGATGCGGGTCGCGAGGCGTTCCAGCAGCTGGTAGCTCTCCTCGTGCACGACGCGGGAGATCGCTTGGGCGACGGTGGCGTAGTCGACCGTGTCGTCGAGCGCGTCGCTCGCGCCGGCGGCAGCCACGTCGACGGCGAGCTCCACATCCACTTCGAAGGGCTGCGGACTCGTGCGCTCCTGGGGCAGGACGCCGTGGATGCCCGACACCCGGAGCCCGGT
>JANOWV010000565.1:0-2874 GCA_031418075.1 Actinomycetes bacterium | reverse complement strand
GGGTGATGTCCTCGTCGACGATTCCCATTGCTCCGGCGAGGTTAGGCCCGCAGCGGGACGCCCCGTACGGAGGTTGCCCCGGGCGCGATTCGAGGCGCGGCTCGAGTCGCGGCCCGCTCCTGCCCGACCGGGATCAGCCGGTGATCGGGCTCCCGTCGGACCCGACGACGTGCCACACGTCGCCGACACCCTGTCCGTTGGCGTCACCCTTGGCGGAGTCGCCACCGAAGCGGTAGAGCAGGTGGTTGTTGTACGCGACCTGCTTGCTCGCGTTCACGGTCACGAACGAGGCGTCGAGCCCCTTCGCTACCGTCGCCTTCTTCGCGGTGAGCGGAGGCCATGCGGACGCGCATCCGCCGGTGCACTGGCTCGCGTCGATGTTCTCGCCGTCGGGGTTGTACGCGTAGAGGGTGCGACCCTGACCGTCGACGAGGATGTCGCCGAAGTCCGACGACGCGACCTTGATCGTGGGCTTCTTCGCCTTCTTCTTCTTGGCCAGCTCCGATGTCTGGCGCTTCGACGCCCCGTCCGCGAGCGCAACGCCCTCCGAGGCGACGGCGAGGCCGGCCGTCAGCAGCGTGACGAGCAGGACCCGGTGAAGTGTGCTCCGGCGCATGCGGTGCTCCCAGTGTGATTGGCCAGGGTGATCGGCCAGGGTGATCTGGCGGTGCGACCGGCGGTCGCGGACGTCCCGAGACTAGGTCCGGGTCGGGCCTCAGACGCCGCGGGGCAGGTCGTCGGGACGCCAGCCGAGCAGCTCGACGCCCAGCCCGAGGGCGAACCGGTCGGTCATCCCGCTGACGTAGTGGACCGCCGCCGCGGTGGCCTCGGGCGATCCGGCGATGAGCGCAGGGGCGTCGGGCAGCCGCCCCGGAGCGTCGGCGAAGTGCTCCACGAGCCCCCGGAGGAGCCGGATCACCCGCTCGGCTTGACGTCGGGCCGCCGGCCGGAGGTAGATGCGCTCGAAGTTGAAGTCGCGGAACGCCTGCAGGGCGCCGGCCTCGGGTTCGGTCATCCCCACGTGACCCGTCCGCTCGATCGCGTGCAGTACCGCGTGGAGGAACCCGCCGATCTGCTGGGAGCGCCGGTCGCCGACGGTGTCGCGCACCTCCACCGGCAGGTCGGCCGGGGTGAGGATCCCCGCCCGGACGGCATCCTCGAAGTCGTGGCAGACGTAGGCGATCCGGTCGGCCCATGCCACGACCTCGCCCTCCGGCGTGGACGGAGGTGGACGGCGCCAGGAGTGGTTGCGCACGCCGTCGAGCGTCTCGAGGCAGAGGTTGAGCTCGGCGAGGGTGACGTCGGCGCCGTAGACGGCATGGTCGTAGCCGGTGTCGGGCAGGTAGGGCGAGAACGCCTCCTCCGACGCGTGGCCGGCCGGGCCGTGCCCGCAGTCGTGGGCGAGCGCGATCGCCTCGGTGAGTGGCACGCAGAGGTTCGCGGCCCGGGCGATGCCGACGGCCACCTGGGCCACCTCGACCGCGTGGGTGAGGCGCGTCCGGAGGTGGTCGTCTTCCGGAGCGACGAACACCTGGCACTTCCCGGCGAGTCGCCGCCACGGGCGCGAGTGCTTGATGCGGTCGAGGTCGCGTTCGAAGCAGAGTCGGTACGGATCGGGCTCCTCACTCAGGGCGCGGCTGCCTGCTCCCACGGGACGGGTGGCCCCGGGAGCAAGGAGCTCGTGCAGGGCGTCTTCCCGCTGCTCGCGGGTGTGGAGCCGCCCGCCGACGTACGCGTTCGCGCCGATGTGAGCCGACGCGACGAGCGGCATGTCGGCTCCGGGCTTCCCCGGTTCTGGATTCGGCACCACCGCGAGCTCCGCCATGGAGTTGAGGGTACCGGTGGGGTGTGACATCACCGGCGACGCGGAGATCGTCCGTACGTGTCGTCTCGGTGCGCTGGGTCGCCGCCAGATAATTCTTCGAGAATCTCGACGTTCGTTGTCACACCCCCGTGGCATCCTCGTCTTCATGGGCATGACCGAACATACGTTCGACTCCACCAAGACTCGGGAGCAGCGCCCGCCGGCCGCACCGGCTGAGGTCGAGGCCGCCGTGGGCACCCTGCGCGACGTGCTGCGACGGCTCGACCCCGCGCTACTCACGGGGCGCGACGCGGCCCGGCTCACCCGCACCACTGCCCTCGGTGAGCGCCTCTGTGGAGCGGCCAAGGCCCGCCTCGCAGCCCGGGCCGAGGCCACCGGCGCCTGGCGCGGTGGGCGGGCCATGTCGGTCGAGCAGTGGCTCGCCGAGACGTCGGGCTGCTCCGAGGGCACGGCCCGGGAGGCGCTCGTCACCGCGCAACGGCTGGAGCACCTCCCCACCACCGCCGAGCGCGTCCGGGAGGGCTCGCTGTCGATCGCCCAGGCCGCCCAGGTCTCGGCCGGCGCGGCCGCCGATCCGGCGTCCGAGCAGCGCCTCCTCACCGCGGCCGACCGCTCCGGCATGCGGGGCCTCCGCGCCGAGAAGGAGAGAGTCATCCACGCCGCGACCGACGAGGACGCCGCGGCACGCCTCGCGCACCGCGAGCGCCACCTCCGTACGTGGAACCGTGGTGCGGCCACCCACGGCTCGTTCTCAGGGCCGACGAGCGTGGTCGCCGACCTGCTCGAGGCGCTCGAGCCGCTCACCCAGCGGCGCTTCACGACAGCCCGCAAGGACGGCGCCGAACACCACGAGTCGCTCGACGCCTATCGCTTCGACGCACTCATCGAGCTGGGACCGATCGGGCTCGGCCGCCTCGGCCCCGGCGGAGCTCCCGCTCCGCGCAAGCACGTCGCCCGAGTCCGGGTCGACCTGCCGGCCCTGCTCCGGGGCCACACCGAGCCGGGTGAGACCTGCGAGATCCCGGGTGTCGGACCCGTCCCCGTGTCCC
>JANOWV010000564.1:0-1864 GCA_031418075.1 Actinomycetes bacterium | reverse complement strand
GTCGAGCAGGTGCACGGCTCGGCCGTGCCCGAGGGTTTCTTACAAAGTCCCTGGATGGCGTTTTGATAAGAAAAAGGGGACTGTCCCCTATTAAAGGAGATGACGAGAATGAAGACGATGATCGTGGGGCTGGTGGCTATTGCGGTGCTCGTGGCCCCGGGTGCGGCGCTCGCCAAGGGAGCGAAGGCGGAGGCGAAACTCGAGTCGCGGAGCGGCTCGACAGTGACCGGCAAGGTCACGTTCACCCAGCACGGCAACAAGGTGGCGATGAAGGTCGAGGTTTCCGGGCTGACCCCGGGGAACCACGCGATCCATCTGCACGACAAGGGGGATTGCTCGGCGCCGGATGCGACCTCGGCAGGAGGCCACTGGAATCCGACATCCGAAGACCACGGCAAGTGGGCGCACGCCCCGTTCCACCACGGCGACATCGGCAACCTGGTCGCCGACGCCAAGGGGAAAGCCGAGTTGAAGCTGGAATCCGAGCTCTGGACCTTGGGTGACGGCAAGCCGAGCGACGTCGTCGGGCACGCCGTGATCGTCCACGCGAAAGAGGACGACTTCACGACGCAGCCCACCGGCAATGCCGGTGGGCGCGTCGCGTGCGGGGTCATTCAGAAGGCTCCGTAGCCGCTGCCGTCACGATGTCGCCGGAGGGTGACGTCGTGTCGGTCGCTCCGAGGCGGACGAGCGACTTCATCGCTTTGCCGCCCGCATCGCCGGCCTCGACGGCCGCGAGGTACTCGAGCTTCGCGTCGTCGAGGCGGCCGGTCCGTTCGTAAGCCACGCCCAGATTGTTCCGCACGTAGGCGATGTTCGGAAGGGCGAGTTTCGCGGCCTCGAGAGGTTCGAGGGCCTCCGCGGGTTGGCCCAACTGGATGAGCAACAGACCGAGGGTGTTCGCGATGTAGCCGTTGTCGGAGTCGAGCTCGCGCGCGGTCGTCAATGCGACAAGCGCCTCGTCGCCTCGTTTCAGTTCCATGAGCGCGCGGCCTTTCTGGTGCAGCGCGTCCGCCGAGACCGGATCGATCGCTAGGGCTTGCTCGGCGGCTTCGAGCGCTCCCGTCCGATTCCCGAGTTCGTGCCGCACGCGGGCGAGGTTGATCCAGGTCTTGACTCTCGTGGCGTCGAGCTTGGTGCTTTCGAGGAGCGAGGTTTCCGCGCCTTGGCGGTCGCCGGATTTGAGGAGGGCGAGGCCCAAAAGGTACCGGCGGTAAGCGTCCTGGGGCTCGCCGGAGACCGCGGTTTTCAACTTGCCCGAGGCGGTTTGGTAGTCGCCGTTGTCGAAGAGCGCGACCCCTTCTTTCCAGGCGGCCTTGGCGGCCGCGGCATCGACGGGCTCCTGCTTCGGCTCGGGGCGTGCGACCGAAACCGAGGGAGTGGCCGACGTCACGGCCACAGTGGGAAGCACCGCGCCGTCCCCTCGCGCGTCGTCCGAGCATCCGGTGATCACCGCGCCGGAAGCGAGCAGTCCGAGGATCGTTGCGTATTTCAGTGTCGCGGATCTCATGGCAGGCCTTCTTTCGGCCCGGGGAAGCTCCCTTTCGTGGAGTGCCGGGCTGACCTGTTCGATGGCGAGGAACGTGCCACGGCGATCACGCCGGGAAACGGGGGAAATCCCTTCTCGGAACCGCTCGCTCGTGGGGAGCCGGACACGCAACGTGTCCCGCCGGGGTCAGTCCTCGACGGGTTTGTCGATGCTCAGCGCCTTGAGCTTCTTGTACAGGTGGCTGCGCTCCAGGCCCAGCTCGTCCGCGGTTTTGGTCATCTTCCAGCGGTTGCGAAGGAGTGCGGCGAGAACGAGCGCGCGCTCGTGGCGTTCCATCATCGACGCGAGGTCTTTCGTTCCGCCCTCGTCGATCGG
>JANOWV010000563.1:0-1521 GCA_031418075.1 Actinomycetes bacterium | reverse complement strand
CGCGCGCTGTCGACCTACGCGTACGGCGCCGCGCATCCCGAGCATGTCGACGCCGTTGCCGCCGATCGCGCCAAGCCGTTCCACGCGCAGTCAGCCTTCATCCGCTTCGCCCCGTCGGACTCGCACGGCAGCCTCGAGGGGCGAAACCCACTCGTCGCGGACTGGGCGGCGCTTCCCTCGTAGCAACCCTCCATGGTCAGCGTGTCGGCGGGACCGCCCAGACCGAAGGCGGGGGCACACCGAGCCGGGCACCCAGCGCAGCGGCGTCGGAGCGGTGGAGGTACGTGAAATACGGGTTCTGCTCGAACGCGAAGGCAAGCTCCGCGCGTGCTTTCTCGAGTTCCCCGTTCGCCTCGAGCACCACTGCGGCGTGGTAGTGCAGCAGCGCGTCGGACGCACCGAGGCGCAGCGCCCGGTCCACGAACGGTCGCGCCTCGGCCGCGTCGCCCGCACGGACGAGCGTCCACGCCATGGCATCGGCGACGTGGATGCTGTCGGGTCTGGCTTCGAGTGCAGCACGGGCGCGGCTCACCGCAAGCGCGAGCGTCGCGGCGTCCTGCGCGTGGTCGGTCTCGAATACCGCGACCTCGAGGTCGGTCACCTCGCCCGACTTCTCGGCACTGCGATACGCCTCGCGGACGAGACCGTAGGAGCGTTCAGCATCGTCGACCCTCCCGACCAAGCGCTGGAGGTCGCCCAGGAGCGTGATCGCGGCTGGAAGTTGCGACTGCTCCAGGGTCCCGGAAAGCACTTCGATGGCCGCGTCGTAACGACCCTGGGCTGCGAGGACACGGGCGCGCCCGTACTCCGCGAAGACCAGCCCAGGCCGACGCTCGAGCGCGCGCGTGTACTCCGCGCTTGCCGTTGCGAGGTCGCCGCGCTTGAGCGCAAGGTCACCGACGAAGGTGCCGACGCGCGCAAGCGCATATCCGGTTCCACCTCCGGCGACTCCGGCTTCTCGCATCGCGACGATCGCGCCGGCATCGTCGCCATGGAGCTCACGAAGGTACGACGCGCGCGAGTAGCCCGGGAGACCGGGACGGCGGTCGAGGAGCTCTTGGAGGTATGCGGTGGCGTCGTCGTAGCGACCCAGCTCGACGGTCGCGTCCACGAGTACGGCCAGTGCGTCCGGCTGCGCAGGATTCCGATCGTGGACCCGGCTTCCGTAGTCGAGGGCGAGCGCGAACCGATGGCGACTCAGCGCGAGCACGCCGCGGGCGATGAGCGTGCGGTCAAGATCCGGTGCGACCTCATCGATGCGATCGAGGAGCACTTCCGCGCGACCGAAGTACGACGTGTCTTCGATCTGGATCGCAGTGGACAGGTACAACGCCGCGAGCGCCGCCAACGCGGTGGGGTCGTCGGGCGCTCGCTCGACGGCGCGCTCGAGACGTGTGCGCTCCTTGGCTGGACTGAGTGCCGACCGAGTCACACCTTCGCCCACACCGTCAGTCGACGGCTGGAAGAGCACGAAGCGGCCCACGGCGAAGCCGACGACGATGATCGTGGCACCCGTGATCG
>JANOWV010000562.1:0-1843 GCA_031418075.1 Actinomycetes bacterium | reverse complement strand
GAGACCGGGTCGGGCGGCGGATCGCCGGTGCGAGCGCCCGGAGCGATCGCCTTGTTCTCGCCGGAGATCGCGGCACTGATCTCTGTGGTCGCCCCCTCGGGGCTGCGTCCGATACCGATGCCGGCGAGGCCCGGACCGATGCGGCCCCAGGTCTGCACCAGGTTGATGCTCCCGATCGTGATCGTCGGGAGGATGTCGACGAGCCAGGTGAAGCTCTGGAGCAGGATCCCGCCGAACAGCGCACCCGACACGAGCGCGGTGCCACCGACGACCAGGAGCAACAGGAACGGGAGGCCCTGGAGCATCTCGAAGTTCTGCGTGCTCGCCGAACCGCGGGCCACGCCGATGAGCGCACCGCCGAAGCCCGCGATCGCTGCCGACAGCGCAAAGACCGCGAGCTTCGTCGAGAAGAGGTCGACGCCGAGGGTCGCGCACGCCGCCGGGCTGTCACGCATCGCCACGAGCCGACGGCCGAACGCGCCGCGTCGGAGCCACACGACCACCATCCCGACCGCGCCGAAGAGGACGGCCGCGACGATCAGGAACCCGGCATCCTGGGTGAAGTCGAGGCCGAGGAACGTGAACGGTGCACTCACATCGGCGCCGAGCACGTGGAGCGGTGCGATGCGCTTCCCCGCGCCCCCGAACACCTCGGGCTGGTCGAAGATCACGAATTGCGCCATGCGCGCAAACGCCATCGACGCGAGTGCGAGGTAGAGCCCCTGGAGCTTCAGGGCAGGGAACGCCATCAAGACCCCGAACGGGACCGCGACGAGCGCGCCCACGATGAGCAGGAACGGGCTTCCCTGGTCGAAGAGCCGGAGCCCGAAGACGTCACCGCCGACGGTCGAGAACTCGTACGTCGCCCAGGCGCCGATCCCCACGAAGGTGATCTGGGCGAGCGAGATCTGGTTCGCCCACCCCGTGAGCGGTACCAACGACAACATGATCACCGCGGTGACGATGGCAAGGGTCATGCGGCGTACGTCCGGTCGTTCGAAGACGCCGGCAAGCGCGGCCACCACGAGCACGACGCACACGAACCCGAACAAGGCACGCTTCAACGAGATGAGGCGCGCAGTCTTCATCGCGGCGGAGACCCGACCCTCGATCCGTGCCTGCGGGAGGAACAGCAGCGCGAGGAACAGGATGATCGTGGGGATCGCAAGGCTCGCCGACGACCATCGCCCCGACCAGGTGAGGAAGTTCTGCTGGAACGACAGCGAGAGCCCGATGATCATCCCACCGATGAACGTCATGGGAAGGCTCTTCAGCCGGCCGATGATCGCGGCCGCAAACGCGTCGACGATCAGCAGGGTGAGCGTCTCGATGCTGAGCCCGCTCAGCTCCTCGGCGAGGAAGATCCCCGCGAGCGCGGCCATCGCCGAACCGAGCATCCACGCGAACGCCGAGATCCGGGCCGGGCTCGCACCGTTGAGCGCCGCCAGGTCGCGGTTGTCGACGACCGCCCGCATCGCGATCCCGAGACGGGTGCGGTTGAGCAGCAGCCAGAACCCGATCGCGAGCAAGAACGCGGCGAGGATCGTGATGAGTCGGTAGTACGGGAGGAACGTCTGGCCCACGTTGAAGCCACCGGGAGGGCTCCCGAAGAAGCTGGTGTCGGGGAAGAACGTCCCGATCGCGCGGGTCTCGTTCGGGTCCCAGATCGTGCCTGCGATCCCGATCAGCGCCAGCATGAGGCCGATCGTGACGACGAGCTGCGCCACGAGCGAAGCTCCCGCGAGGCGCCGCATGAGCAATCGTTCGATGATCAACCCGAGCAGCGGCGCCGCGATCAGCACGGTGAGGCAGAGCGCGACGAACGTCTGGATCCCGTGGTTGA
>JANOWV010000561.1:0-1682 GCA_031418075.1 Actinomycetes bacterium | reverse complement strand
AGGAGTGGAACCGGCAGCGAGCGCCATTGGCGCCAGTGTTGGTGTTGGCGTCTGAGGCCGCCCCGGTGCAACTGGCGGCGGCGTTGATGGAACCGCCGAGTGCAGCGGCAGCGGCGCAAGAGAAGTCACCTGTCGCGCTGTCGGTCGTGAGCGATCCGCCGGTTGACGATGACGAGGGGAGAGTCACGCGTGTCGCGCCGGTGAACTCGACGTCGGTGCAGCACCTCGGGACGTGGCTGCTGGTGGCGATGGTGGCGAGGCTGGGCCTGTACGAGACGGCCAGGACCGCAGCGGCCCGGCGCGTCAGCACCGACGCGCTGGGGATCGCGATCGACGCGGTGGTGATGGCGCTCGCGGTGGGAGAGCAATGCGTGGAGGGCGTGCGTCGGCTGGCGACGTCGACGGCGGCCGCGCTGCTGATGGCCACCGGAGCGCCGTCGTCTACGTGGACCCGTCGGACGTTGGGTCGTCTCGCGGCGCATGGAGGAGGCGTGGCCCTGCACCTCGGCGCCGCGGGGACGTACTTGCGAGCAGCACAAGCCGTGGCTTCGGAGGCCGGCCCCGTCTTCTACGTCGACAACCACATGCGGCCGTACACGGGGAAGCACGTCGTTCGCCGAGGGTGGCGGATGCAGGACAAGCGCGTGCGGCCGGGGACGTCTGACTACTACGTGCACGACGAGGACGGACGGCCAGTGCTGCGCGTCGCCGCGCCCAACCACGGCTCGCTGACGGATTGGCTCTCGCCGATCGCGGCCCTGCTGCGGCTCGCCCTCGGTGCCGAGGAGACCATCCTGCTGGCCTTCGACAGGGCCGGGGCTTTCCCCGAGCAGATGACGCAGCTGCGGGACGCGGGCTTCGAGTTCGTCACTTACGAGAGGAAGCCGTACCCCGAGCTGGTGGCCGCCGACTTCACCGAAGAGGTGACGTTGGACGGCGAGAAGCTGCGCATCTGCGACACGAGGAAGAACCTGGGCAACGCCCGCGGCCGCGTCCGGCGCATCGCGGTGCGTATGCCCGACGGCTACCAGGTGAATCTGCTCGCCACCTCAACGCGCACCGCCGCCGAGCTCGTCGAGGTGATGCGCGGTCGCTGGCGGCAGGAGAACGGCTTCAAGCATGGCGTCGAGCGCTGGGGCATCAACCAGCTCGACGGCCGGTGTGTCGAGGCTTACCCGCCCGACACCATCGTCCCGAACCCAGCGCGACGCCGACTCGACCGGGCAATGCGCATCGCCCGGGTCCGCGAGGGCGACGCTCGCGTCAAGCTGTCCCGCTTGCCCGTCGGCGACGACAGGCGGCAGCGGATGAATCGCGAGATCGACGAAGCCCTCGCCGAGCAAGCGAAGCTCGAAGCGCTGCGGCCATCGACGCCGCCGCGAGCGGCGCTACGCGATACCGAGTACGCGCACACGCTCGTCCACCACACCCTCGAGTACAAGCTGGTCCTCGACACCATCCGGATCGCCTGCGCCAACGCAGAGTCCGAGCTGGCCGCGGTGCTCGCGCCGAAGCTGCCCCGGCCGGCAGAGGCGAAGAAGACGCTCGCGAACCTCTTGGCTGCTCCGGGCAACCTCCGCGTCGGACCTCGCACCATCGATGTCTGTCTTTGCCCCGCCGGCACCCGACCCGAGCAGGCTGCCTTTGTTGAGCTGCTCGACGCGGTCAACCGGCTCAGACTT
>JANOWV010000560.1:0-11872 GCA_031418075.1 Actinomycetes bacterium | reverse complement strand
TGCGCCAGAAACAGCACTGGCGCAGAACCGTTGCGATTCCTAACTCCGCCGTCCACGCGCCGGCCGCCGACCACTGTGTCAGGATCACTGCCGTGACGATGCCCGCGGTACACGACGAGCTTGGCTTCTACCTCCTCGCAGGTGCACCCAACTCGCCCCGCGACGTCCTCGCCGAGGCGCGCGAAGGCGACGCCATGGGCTTCGGCACCGCCTTCATCTCGGAGCGGTTCAACATCAAGGAGTCGGCGACGCTGTCCGGAGCCGCGGGCGCGGTCACGGAACGCGTCCGGATCGCGACGGCGGCCACGAACCACAATCTTCGCCACCCCATGGTCACCGCGGCACATGCCACGACGATGCATCGGCTCACCGGCGGTCGGTTCGTGCTCGGCCTCGGCCGTGGGATCGCGCCCATGCAGGACGCGTTTGGCTTCGGACGCATCACGACCGCACAGATCGAAGACTTCGTCGGGCTCGTTCGCCGTCTGTGGCGCGGCGAGGTGATCCTCGGTCACGACGGGCCGGCGGGATCGTGGCCGGTGCTCCACCTCGACGCCACGTTCGACGAGGACATCCCTCTCGCCCTGGTGGCATTCGGGCCGAACTCGCTCGCGCTCGGTGGCCGGTGCTTCGACGAGGTGATCCTGCACACCTACTTCACCGACGAGACCACCGCGCGCGCAGTCGACGCCGTCAAGCAGGCGGCGAAGGAGGCAGGGCGCGATCCGGATTCGGTGCGGGTGTGGTCCTGCTTCGCGACGATCGGAGACCATCTCGCGCCTGATGCCCAGCTGCGCAAAACCGTCGGACGGCTCGCGTCGTACCTCCAGGGCTACGGCGATCTCCTCGTCGCGACGAACCGATGGGACGCTGCACCGCTCGAGCGGTTCCGAGCCGACGCGGTCGTCGCCGGGGTGGCTGGCGCGATCGACGGCACGGCGACGGTCGAGGAGCTCGAGCACATCGCGACGATCATCCCGTCGGACTGGCTGGCGCCGTCTGCGACCGGGTCACCCGACCAGTGCGCAGCCGCGATCGTCGGCCAGCTCGACCTCGGCTGCGATGCCGTCATCCTGCACGGGGCGACTCCCACCGAGCTCGCCCCCGTGCTCGACGCGTACCGGTCCCTTCGAGGGAACTGACTCGAACCCGTCGATCAAACGAGCAGGTCGAGTCCACCGAGGTCGACGACCTGCGCGACGCTGCGTTCCGCCATCGCCATGAACATGTCATCGCCGCGGTCGGTCTGGCCGACGGCGATCGCGCCGAGCATCGTGATGAACGGACCCTGGAACGAGCCGTGTCGCTCGTCCACCTCCAGCTCGGCTGATGCGTAGCCGTCGACGCCGAGGTCGCGGAGCCGAGTGAGGTACGCGCGACGAACGTCGGCCTCCACCTCCCGACGCACTGGCGGATCGACGCTGGTCCCCAAGAGGTACGCGAGATCGCGTCCCCCGCACCCAATCGAGATGGTCTGCCAGTCGACTGCAGCGACCGGGTCCTCAGCGCCCGCCGCGGCGAACATGAGGTTGTCGAGGCGGTAGTCGCCGTGCACCACGGTGAAGCGCTCGGACTCGCTCGCGAGCCAGGCCTCGACGCCAGCGCCGAACTGCTCGAGCACGCGCTTCGCATCCGGCGAGAGCCGGGCCGAGTACCGGTCGAGGAACATCGGAACGAAGAGCTGCACGATCATCACCGTCTGCTCACCGACCACGCTGTTGATCCAGTCCAGGTCGCGCAACGCCGGATCGCACCACATCGAGGCGTGCAGGCCGGCGAGGTTCACGGCCGCGTCGAGCAGCTGCTCTGGTGTGCACCCTCGGATCTGGTCGCCCTGCTGGGCGGGCGCGAGGTCTTCGAGGATCAACGTGAACTCGGTGCTCTCGTCGTTGACGGCACCGTGGAGGCAGCGGGGAGTTCGCACGGCGAGTTGATCCGCGAGATCGGTGTAGAACCGCACCTCATTGCGATAGCCACCCGCGGCTCCCGCGGCACGGCTCATGTCGCTCGGCGACGGAAACTTGCCCACCACCGACCTTGGTGCGCCCTCTGCGGCCCCGGCGTACGACAACCGGAACCGTTCGTTGTGGGCCATCTGCCCCGTCCCGACCGCCTCTCGGTCGACACCCACCACCGTCACGTCGTGCCCCGCGTCGCGCAACACGTCGGTGAGCCATTCAGGTCCGACGTCGGCGGGGTCGGTCACGATGGACGGGGTCGGCGAAGACATGTCGGGGGATCGTACGCCGCGGTACGGTCCCGGCATCGCCCCGAACGGGACTGGAAGTTCCTCGGTTCAGCCTCCAGACTGATCGATCGTCGTGAGCGACTCGTACGCGGCATTCACGCTGATCGCCGCATTGTTGAGCTCGTCGACCTTCGCGTTGTAGGTCGCGACGAGGGAGTTGTACCGGCCGACCAGACCGTTCGCGCTCGAGGCCGCCGCGTTCTGTGGGCCGACGAGCGCATTCGACTCGTCGACGCGTCCTTGCGAACGTAGCGAATCGATCTCTCGGAGGAGGCGATCTGCTTCTGCGCTGGCTCCGCGTACCTGGGAATCGAGGGACGCGAGCTCCGCGCTCAGGGCGTCGACCTCGGCCGCAAGGCTGTCGTAGGCCGCCTGCAGATCATCGAACACGTGGCGGTATGCCTCGAACGCGTCGACGACGGCCCCGCGACCCCCGAAGTACTGCGCGTAGTAGCGCTCCAGCGGTGGAGGGAGGTCGCGCACGAGCGTCCCGATCATCGAATGCGCTTCATCGGCGAGGTCGGCGCCCTCGATCTGCTGGTACTCGACGAGCGCGTCGGTGACCCTGGGATCCGGCGCGGTGAGGTAGTCGTCGATGAGTCCGTTGATCCGCTTCTTCTGCTCGGCGTCGAGGTGTGCGTAGGCAGCGTGGAGCATCTCGTGTGCCGCGGTCACGGTGAGGACTCCGGCCAGGTCGGAGCGATCGACGCGGAGCAAGAAGATCCTCCCACCGCTGTAGCAACCGAGGACCACAGAGCTCGCGGCCTCGTCGATCGGGCAGTCGCCGCCGAAGCTCGTGCGCTCGTCGATCCTCGGTTCGGTGTCGGCGAAGATTGCTCGGCCCTTCGCCGACATCGATGCCATCCGACCGAGCTCGATCACTTCCTCGCTGCGCGCCTGTGTGAGTCGATCGACGATCCCGTCGACGTCGTCAACATTGAGAATCACGGCGGCAGTGCCGTCGGCGTTCGTGACGATCGGCTGCACGCCGATCGTTTGCACATCCAGCGTGAGCGCAACCGGCGCGGCCCCCACGGTCGCGGCAACGAAGCCCCACCGAGCTCGACCGCGTTCGGAGAGCGGAACCCGGACAACACGAACGGACCCATTGTCGCGTATGCGGGCTCGTCCGAGATCCCCGCCGACGAGATAGGCCGGACCGAGCAACAAGCGAATCGACCGCTTCCGGTCCGTCCGCGTGACGACAACGCACGCAGTCGGGTCGTCATCGGCCCTTGTCGTCGTGGGCACCCGATCGAGTGCCTGCACGGCCGCGGGATCGCAACCGAGGACCGTCGCCTCGGCAGCGAGGCGCGCGGCCTTCTTCAGACGACCCTTCTGCCCTTGGAGCTCGGCGAGGACCGGTCGGACGCGCAGCTCGTGCTCGCGGCCGTGGACGAATCCGTCGGGTACCGCGACCGCTGGACCACCTGATGCCACGGCGACCGCCACCAGGACAAAGGTCAACGCCGCGGTGGGGAGCCTCCGCATCTGGGCACGGTACCGGGCCGGAACCCGATCTCGGTGTCAGACGATGGTGTCGGATGCCGGCCGCGCGGCTCGTCGCGAGGAGCGAGACGAGAAGCGGGTTCGGACGATCGCCCGCAGGACGCTCCAGCCCACCGAAGGGCTCAGCTTCTTGCCCTCGTCAACCGAACGCGGGTCGTAGGTGACCGGGACCTCGACGATGTCGTGGCCGTCGCGCAGGATGCGACAGGTGAGCTCCCCGTCGAGGTCGAAGCCGTTGCAACGCAGGTCGAGCGAGCGAGCGACCTCGGCGCGGAGCACCTTGTAGCAGGTGAGGATGTCGGTGAGGTGCGTGAAGAAGAGGATGTTCGCAACCCACGTGAGGCTGAAGTTGCCGATGTAGCCGACCCACGGCGTCGTTCCCTTGCCGCGCTGCTTGAAGCGGGAGCCGAACACGACGTCGGTGCGACCTTCGAGGATCGGGGCGAGGAGCGACGGGATCTCGCTCGGCTCCAGCTCGAGGTCGGCGTCCTGCACCATGACGATGTCGCCGGCAGCGCGGTCGAAGCCGGTCCGGACGGCGCGGCCCTTCCCACGCGCTTCGTCCTCGAGTACGAGCACGAGATCGTCGGACTTCGGCAACCCGAGCAGCGCCTCTCGGGTTCCGTCGGTCGACGCGCCGTCGACGACGATCAACTCCTTCGGCATCCCGCAGTCGACCGCCTGGACGCGCTCGATGAGGGCGACAACCGTCGTGTGCTCATTGCGAACCGGGATGACGATCGAGAGCTTCATGGGTGCAGAAGTATACGTCGGGCCTGATTTTTCGAGACGCAACGACGCGCGGTCAGGCGTCGCGTGCTGCGAGGATTCGGCCGGCATCCTCGAGTTGCTCGTGACCGTCGATCGCGAGCCACGCTTCGGTGAACGAGTGTGCGGCGACGTGTCGCCCGGCCGACAAGAGCTGGTTCATCAGGGCCGGGATGTCGAAGATCTCGCCGGAAGGGATGCCGTCGAGTGCGTGCGGTTGGAGGGCGTAGATCCCCGCGCTCACGGTGTCGGTGACCGTCGGCTTCTCGACGATGTCGGTGATCCGTCCCTGGTCGTGATGGATCACACCATACGGGTGTTGCAGGACGAACTCGCGTGTCGCGACGGTGAAGTCGGCTTCGGAAGCGCGATGCGCCTCGAGGAACCCGCTCATCTTCAGGTCGGTGAGGAGGTCGCCGTTCATCACCAGCAGCGATTCGTCGGGGTCGAGCGCGCACGAGTCACGCACGAGCGCCAGCGGGCCGGCGGTCCCCAGCGGGGTTGTCTCCCGCACGTACTCGATGTGCACGCCGAGTTGGGACCCGTCGCGGAAGTACGTCTCGATCAGCTCGGCGCGATAGCCGACCGCGATGATGATCTCGCCGAAGCCGTCGTCGCGCAGCCGGTCGATGATCTCCTCGAGGATGGGCTTCTCGCCGATGGGAAGCAGCGGCTTCGGGATCGTGTACGTCAGCGGACGCAGACGTGCGCCCTTCCCGCCCGCGAGGATGACCGCCTTCATACTGCGTACTCGTCGGGTCGGTAGAGATCGATGTGCTCACGGATCCACTCGACGGTGAGCCGGAGGCCGTCGTCGAGCGAGGTCTCGGCCTGCCAGCCCGCGAGGCGCTCCGCCTTCGAACTGTCGGAAAGCAGGCGAGACACTTCGCTCGCCTCGGGGCGCACTCGCTGCGCGTCCGTCTCGACGTCGAGCTCGCGTCCTGTGATCTCGGCGACCTTCTTCACGACCTCGCTGATGGCGATCTCGCGTCCGGAACCCGCGTTGATCACCTCGCCGAGGGCCTCCTCCGCCGCTCCGATCTTGAGAAACGCTTCGGCGGTGTCCTCGACGAACGTGAAGTCGCGTGTCGTCGCGACCGATCCGAGCTTCAGCGCCGATCCACTCACGGCCTGGGCGATGATCGTCGGGATGACGGCACGCGCCGATTGGCGCGGCCCGTAGGCGTTGAACGGCCGGACGATCGTGACCGGGAGACCGAACGAGCGCTGGAAGCTCACGCCGAGCGCGTCACCCGCGATCTTGGTGGCGGAGTACGGCGACTGCGCTTGGAGCGGATGCTCCTCGTCCATCGGGACCCGCAGCGCCGATCCGTAGACCTCGCTCGTCGAGGTGAGGACGATCCGCTCGAGCGAGCCCAGCTCCTTGGCCGCGAGAAGAACGTTCGAGGTCCCGACGATGTTGGTGTCGATGACCTCTTGGGGGTGCTCGTAGGAGTAGGGGATCCCGACGAGCGCTGCGAGGTGGAACATCGCGTCGGCACCCCGCATGACCTCACGCACGGCGTCGAAGTCGCGGACGTCGCCGAGAGTGAGCTCCAGGGAGTCCATGACATCGGCCGACAGGAGATCGAGCGCACCGCGCTGACCACGCGACGTGTACCGGAGGACGGCCCTGACGGTCGCCCCTTCCCGCACGAGGCGTTCGACGACATGGCTACCGATGAACCCACCGGCACCGGTGACAACCACGGTCTTCCCTGCGAAACGCACGCCAACCTCGTTCTCGACGGCCGGGCGCGACGCCCGGCAGCGCTCGGAGCCAGTATTGCCGACCCGGTGGCCGGCACCCCGGTTGACCGTTCAGCGCCTGGGCTCCTACCTTGCTGCGACCGAGGAGACCAACCGTGCGCGCATTGCTCTACGGCACCGAGCCCGAACCCGTTCCTGCCCCGGACACCGCCAACCCCCTGCTCCTCGCCCTGGCCCAGACGCCGATGCGGCTGCTCGAGGTCGACGACCCCGGCTTCTTGCTGCCGGACTGGGTCGTCACCACACCACGACTCACCGGCATCTGCGGATCGGACTCGAAGCAGGTCTTCTTCGACTGGGGTGACATGGGAACCGACAACCCCATGATCGACTTCACCTCGTTCCCCCAGGTACTCGGGCACGAGGTCGTGGCCGAGGTCTCGGCGCTCGGCCCCCAAGCCGAGGGCCTCGACGTCGGCGACCGGGTCGTGCTGAACCCGTGGTTGTCCTGCGCGCCGCGCGGGATCTCGCCGATCTGCCCGGCCTGCGAGTCGGGTGACCTCAGCCTCTGTTGGAACTTCACCGCGCCGCCGATCGCACCAGGGATCCATACGGGGACTTCGAAGGACGCCTCGGGTGGCTGGGCGACGCAGATGCCCGCCCACGACTCAATGCTGTTCAAGATCCCCGATGCCGTCCCTGACGAGCTTGCCGTGCTCGCCGACCCGTTCGCGGTGTCGCTGCACGCGATCACTCGTCACCGCCCGCCCTCGGATGGCCGGGTGCTCGTCTACGGCGCCGGCGCGCTCGGCTCGTGCGCAGTCGCGATCCTGCGCGCGCTCTACCCCGACGTCGAGATCGGTGTCGTGGCCCGGTTCGAATCACAGGCTGCGCTCGCCCGCCAGCTCGGCGCGCACGCAGTCTTCGCCCACGAGCCGGTGAAGGAGCTCATCGAGGCAGCCGCCGCATGGTCGGGCGGCGTGTTGCACGGGACGCACGATCTGCCCATGGCGTACCCGGGCGGCATCGACGTCGTCTACGACACCGTGTCCAAGCGCGAGAGCCTCGAGGCCTCGGTCCGCCTGCTCAAGGCACACGGAACCCTGGTGAAGGCCGGGGTCCACGGACACACGCCGTGGGAGTGGACACCGCTCTACTTCAAGGAGATCTCCTGGGTGGGATCCAACGCGTTCGGCATCGAGGAGGTCGACGGTGTCCGCAAGCACGGCATCCAGCACTACCTCGATCTCGTCGCCGAGGGTCGAGTCAACCTCCGGGCCCTGCTCACCCACACGTTCGCGCTCGACGAGTGGCGCGAAGCCTTCACGGTGCTCGCGACACAGGGCCATTCGGGCGCGATCAAGGTCGCCTTCGACCAGCGTGCGTCGTCATGACCGTCACAGTCCACCCGCTAGCGATGGTCACCGGCGAGGAGATCCAACGCGCCGCGCAGATCGTGCGCGACGACGCCCGTTTCGAGGCCGGCATGGTGTTCGCGCACCTGCGTCTCCACGAGCCGACGAAGAGCGACCTCGTGCGTCACGCGGGGGGCACCGTCCTCGAACGGGAGATCGAAGCCCTCGTCGTCCCTCGGGAACGGTTGGAAGCGATCGAGGTCGTCGTCTCGGTGACCACCGGGTCCGTGGGGTCGTGGACCGTGCGCAAGGGGATGCGACCGGCCCTCCTGTTCGGCGAATCGTTCGCCGCGATCGTGGGGGTCCGCGCCAACGAGGAGTGGCAGGCCGCAATTCGGCGCCGCGGCATCGAGGACTTCGACCTCGTGCAGATCGACCCGTGGCCGGCCGGTTCGTTCGGCTCGCCGCACGAGGACGGTCGACGTATCAGCCGCTGCATCTTCTATCTACGCGAGTCGAAGACCGACAACGGCTACGCACGGCCGATCGAAGGGCTCATCGTCTACTTCGACATGGGGGCGCACGAGGTCCTCGAGGTGGTGGACATGGGTGTGACCCCATTCCCACCGCTGCGCGGCTCCTATCTCCCCGAGGACGTGGGCGCGATGCGCACCGACCTCCGTCCGATCGAGATCACCCAACCCGAAGGCGCGAGCTTCAGCGTCGACGGGAACTCCGTCGAGTGGCAGAAGTGGAGTCTCCGGATCGGGTTCGACCCGTACGAGGGACTCACCCTGCACGACATCTCGTACCGGGACGGCGATCGCGATCGTTCCGTGATGCACCGAGCGTCGATCAGCGAGATGGTCGTCCCCTATGGGGACCCAAGCCCGATGCACGGCTGGAAGAACGCGTTCGATGCCGGCGAGTGGGGTCTCGGGCGCATGGCGAACTCGCTCGCGCTCGGGTGCGATTGCCTGGGCGTCATCCACTACTTCGATGCTGTGCTCGCGACCGAGGAGGGCGATCCGTACACGGTCGAGCACGCGATCTGCATGCACGAAGAGGACTACGGGATCCTTTGGAAGCACCAGGACATGCACGGCGGTACCACCGAGACGCGAAGGTCACGTCGCCTCGTGGTCAGCTTCATCGCCACGGTCGGGAACTACGAGTACGGCTTCTACTGGTACTTCTACCTCGACGGGAACATCCAGCTCGAGGTGAAGCTCACGGGGATCGTGTCGCCGATGGCCGTCGCGCCCGGCGAGATCCCCGAGTTCGCGAACCTCATCGCACCGGGGTTGGCCGCGCCGAACCACCAGCACCTCTTCTCGGCCCGGCTCGACCTCGACGTAGACGGCCCGACGAACCGCGTCTATGAGGTCGAGGCCGAACCCGTCCCCGCCGGACCGGACAACCCGTGGGCGAACGCGTTCCGCCAGAAGACGACCTTGCTCACCACCGAGCTCGCGGCCCAGCGCGACGTCAATCCGCTCGCGGCGCGGTCGTGGAAGGTCGTGAACCCCGAGCAGACGAACCATGTGGGAGCGCCGGTCGGGTACAAGCTGGTGCCGACGATGTCGACGCCGACGATGCACGCCGCTCCCGACTCGAGTGTCGGGAAGCGCGCCGGATTCGCGCGCCACAACCTCTGGGTCACGCCGTACGCCCCCGAAGAACGACGTGCCGCCGGCGACTACCCGAACCAGCACGAGGGTGGCGACGGGCTCCCCGCGTGGACCGCCGCCGACCGGTCCGTCACCGACACCGACGTGGTCCTCTGGTACACGTTCGGTGTCACGCACTTCGTGCGCCCGGAGGACTGGCCGGTCATGCCGGTCGAGTACACAGGGTTCCTGTTGTCACCGGTCGGGTTCTTCGACCGCAACCCGGCGCTCGACGTGCCCCCGACGAGCGCCGAAGGCTCCTGCCACGCGTGACCGGCTACGGCGCCGCGTGGCAGGTGTCGGAGCCCGCATCGGTGAACGTCTTGCCCGCCTCGGGAACGAACCGCCAGTCGTAGCCGTTCCCCCGCAGCGTGAGCGCGAGCACGCCATCGGCGGTGTTGCTGCGCACCTCGCTGTTCTTGGCGGTTCCCACGATCCCCCCGTGACTTACGCCGCCGGTGCCGACGACGAAGGCCCGGATCCCGTAGCTCGTGTCAAGCTTCCCGTCGGGACGCTGCGGCCCGAAACGCTCGTACATGTGATCGTGACCGTTGAGAATCACGTCGGCCCCACGGTCATAGAGGTCCTGCCACAAGGGCCGGACCGAGACATCCGTGCCTTCGTCGCCCGAGCTGAAGAGCGGGTGGTGCCAATAGGCGAGGGTGCACGCCGACGAGTTCACCGCGAGGTCGTTGCGCAACCAGAGCTCCTGGGGCGAGCCGAGCCCACAGCCCAGGACCGCACCGCATTGGCTGTTCAGCACGACGATGTGCCAGGAGCGGAGGTTGTAGCTGTAGTAGCCACGAGTCGGATCACCGGCCGCGCTCCCGAAGTACCCGAAGTACCCGGCTGCGCCGAGCGTGAAGTACTCGTGGTTCCCGGGAGTGGGTCGGGTTCGGGACTTGGCGACACCCCACGATGGGTCGTAGCAGTTGTTGAACTCACTTGGTGTTCCGCTCTGGTACGCGTTGTCGCCGAGCGCAGCGACGGTCGCAACGGGAAGCGAGGTCAGGAGTGCGGCCGTCGCCTCGTCACCACTCGAGAAGCACGAGGCGATGTCGCCCGCGGCCACCAAGATTGGGGCGCCAGAAGCCGCGAGGGCAACGTCGAGCACGACGGCACCGGTCGCGGCGGTCGTGCCTGTCCGCGCGCCATCGACGACGATCCGATAGATCGTGCCTGCCACGACGGGGAAGGAGACCCGGCTCTGGGGCTCCGAGGGCGAGATGTTGTTGTTCGACATGACCGTGGTCAGGCTGTTGACGGCGAACCCGGTGTAGACCGCCAGGAGCGTGTCGAAGTCGGAGCCGACCGTCGCGACCGTCACCTGTCCACTTGCCGACGCGATCCACTGGTACCAGATCGATGCACCACCCGCGTCGCCGGCATGGCTCGTCTCGCCCGTCTCCTTGGTGGCTCCCGCGTTCGACCCCGCGATGGTCGTCGACCCCACGAGCTTCTGCGCGGCCCCGAACGCGTCGTTGGCAGGCGTCGAGGGTGGGCCGCCCAACGACCAGTTCAGCTTCGAGGACCCCGTCTTCGGGACACCCGCGTTGTTCCTCCAGCCATCGACGGCGATCCGGTACGTGGTGCCCGCGACGACTCCGAACGTTGCCGTGCTCTGGTACACCGACCCCGAGATGTCATCGTTCGACGCGATGGTGGTCAGCGCAGACACAGTCGAGCCCGTGTAGACGCCGAGGAGCGTGTCGAAGTCGGAACCGACGGTCGTGATCGTCGCCTGCCCGCTCGAGGGCGCGACCCACGAATACCAGATCGACGCGCCACCCGCGGAGCCACCGTGGTTCGGCTCCCCGGACTCCTTCGTCGCCCCCGCATTCGTACCGTTGACGGTGCCGCCCGCCCCGGAGAACGTCTGCGCCGACGCGAACGCGTCGTTGGCGGGACCCGCGGGTGCGCTGGCGAGGTTCCAGGCGAGCTTGATCGTCCCACTCGCGATGAGTCCCACCCCCGTGCGCCAGCCGTCGACGGTGATCCGATAGGTGGTCCCCGCGATCGCGGTGAACGTCACGCTGCTCTGGTACACGGAACCGGAGATGTCGTCGTTCCACGCGACCGACGCCAATGACGACACCGGGTTGCCCGTGTACACAGCCAGCTGGGTGTCGAACGTCGAGCCGACCGTGGACATCGTTACCTGTCCGGCCGCTGGTGCGACCCACGAGTACCAGACGGACGCACCACCACCGTTCGTCGGGAAGTGGTTGGGCTCGCCCGGCTCCTTCGTCGCTCCGACGTTGGTGCCGTTGACGTTGCCTGCCGCGCCGGGGAGCGCCTGCGCGCTCGCGAACGCGTCGTTGGCCGGGCCCGCCGGTGCGCCGACGAGCGTCCAGTTCACGGCCGCTGTTCCCGTCTTCGGAACGCCGGCATTGTTGCGCCAACCGTCGACCGCGATGAGGTACGCCGTCCCCGACACGGTCGGGAACGTGACGCTGCTCTGCCACGCCGCTTGCGAGATGTCGTCGTTGGACGCAACGGTCGTGAGCGCCGAGACGCTCGGCCCGGTGTAGACCCCGAGCAGCGTGTCGAAGTCGGAACCGACGGTCGTGACGGTCGCCTGCCCGTTCGACGGTGCGATCCACTGGTACCAG
>JANOWV010000559.1:0-2696 GCA_031418075.1 Actinomycetes bacterium | reverse complement strand
GCGATCGTCTCGCGAAGTAAAGATGGTGCGTGAAGGTCGGGCGGTGGTCCGCAGAGCGAGCTGACCCGGCGGCGCTGCCGAGTGGTCCCGGTTCTTGTCACCGAACTTGTCACCAGTGGGAGCGAACGCAACGTGAAGAATCGGTACTCAACGACACCAGATGGAATCGGCGCCGAACACAACGTGAAGAATCGACACGCAACGACACCTAATGGACGGTTGTCAAGGTCTCATAGCGCGAAGGTCGTGGGTTCAAATCCCACCCCCGCCACCATCGCACCAGGTCAGAGGCCCCGCTTCGGCGGGGTCTCACTGGTTTCTCGGGTCGGGTAGACAGGCATAGATCGTCCTGTTCTGGTCTACTTGCACGGTTCGCGCCGGCGTGGGGGTGGGGGTTGGGGGAGCTACCGAGCGGGACGGTGACGTTCCTGTTCACCGATCTCGAGGGATCGACGCGTCTGTGGGAAGAGCATCCCGAAGCGATGAAGGCTGCGCTCGCGCGACACGACGCGATCTTGCGTGCGGCGATCGCGGAACACGACGGGCAGGTGGTCAAGACCACCGGCGACGGCTTCCACGCTGCCTTCGCGACAGCGCACGATGCCGTCGACGCCGCGGTTGCGACGCAACTCGCGCTCGGTCGTGAGCCGTGGGAGGGGACCGGTCCACTGACGGTGCGGATCGGCGTCCACACGTGTGAGGCCGAGGCGCGTGACGGCGACTACTACGGCACCGGGGTGAACCGGGCGGCGCGCCTGATGGGTGTGGCGCACGGACGTCAGGTGCTGGTCTCCGCGGCGACGAGCGAGCTCGTGCGGGACCGGTTGGTCGAGCTCCTAGACCTCGGTGAGCACCGATTGCGCGATCTCGGTCATCCGGAACGGATCTTCCAGCTGGGCCATCCCGAGCTCGTGCGCGAGTTCCCGCCCCTGCAGTCGGTCGACGCGGTGCCGACGAACCTGCCAACGGTGCGGACCGAGTTGATCGGTCGTTCCGACGACATCGAGGCGCTCGCGGAGCTCGTGGCGCGTGAGCGGCTGGTGACGTTGACCGGGGTCGGGGGCGTCGGCAAGACCCGCCTCGCGCTCGGGGTCGCGGCGACGCTGGCGGCCGGCTACGCGGACGGCTGCTGGCTCGTGGAGCTGGCGCCGGTCGCCGGGGGTGACGAGGTGGTCAAGGTCACCGCCGCCGCGATGCGCTCTCCGACGACCGACCTCAACGCGTTGGCGTCGTACCTCGCGGACCGCCGGGTGCTCATCGTCCTGGATAACTGCGAGCACGTGCTCGACGCGGCCGCGGATCTCGTCGATGCGGTGTTGGAGTCGGCGCCGGACGTCCATGTGGTGGTGACGAGTCGCGAGCCGTTGGGGCTCGACGGCGAGCAGGTGCGTCGGGTGCAGTCGCTCGGCGTCCCCGACGAGCACGCCGATCCGAACGTGGCTCGGTCGGCCGCCGCGGTGCGGCTGTTCACTGAGCGCGCCGCGGCCGTCGCGGATGGGTTCGAGGTCGATGCCGGCAACGTCGAGGCCGTCGTGGAGATCTGCCGGCATCTCGACGGCATCCCCCTCGCGATCGAGCTCGCCGCGGCGCGTGTCCGGGCGATGCCGCCCGCCGAGATCGCGCAGCGGCTGGACGAGCGGTTCCGGATCCTCGCCGGCGGGTCCCGTCGTTCCCAGGAACGCCATCGCACCCTGCTGGCGACGGTGGCGTGGTCGCACGACCTGCTCACCGAAGAAGAGAAGGTCACGTTCCGGCGTCTGACCGTGTTCCCTGCGTCCTTCGACCTGGCCGCGGCGGAAGCCGTCGCGGGGGAAGGGGGTGTCGACGTTGTGGAGTGTGTGTTGCACCTCGTCGACCGGTCGCTCGTGGTCTTCGAGCCCGAGACCGGCCGGTACCGACTGTTGGAGACGTTGCGGCAGTTCGGCGCCGATCGACTCGCGGACGAGGGTGAGACCGAATCGATTCGCGAACGTCATGCCCGTCACTTCCTTGGTCTCGTCGAGCACATCGCACCCGGGCTCTTGGACGCTCGGCTCGACGCGACGCAGACCATCCTGACCGTCGAGCTCGACAATCTGCGTGCGACCGCTGACTGGTGCGCCGAGGCCGGCTGGTGGCGTGAGCTCGCGGGGATGTGTCAGGAGCTGTGGTACTTCATCTCCGGAACTGCCACGGTGGACGGGGCGGCGTGGTGCCAGGAGTTCGTCGACCATGGTGCCGAGGTCGTCGACCAGGTCGTGGTCGACACCCTCGGTGAGCTCGCATTCCTGCACGCGGTGAACCTGGGAAACTTCGCGACGGGAATCACGCTGAGCGAGCAGAGTCGTGCGCTCGCGGCGGCGCACCAGCTCGAGGAGCCGCCGATCGCGTGGGTCGCCACCGCTTTGGCGGGGCAGTTCACGGGCGACAACGCAACCGCTCTCGACGCCTCGGAGCGCGGCGTCACCGCCGCGGAGGCACGGGGCGACGAGCACATCGCGGTCCTCGCACTCAGCACGCAGGTAGCGCCACTCGCCGCCCTCGGTGACTTCGAGCGGGGTGTCGACGTCGCCGACGAGGCGGTCCGGCGAGCAGAGCGGCTCGGTCAGCCTGTGGGCTTCTGGTCCGGTTCCAACAATCAGTACTCGCGACAGCGGCGAAGATCGACGCATAACCTCCATCGCCAGCCGCACGACAATCAAGCCCACTCCAAGGTA
>JANOWV010000558.1:0-5195 GCA_031418075.1 Actinomycetes bacterium | reverse complement strand
CTGATGACCATTCGGACGACCAGTCCCCTGATGACCATTCGGACGAGCGCGGCGATTGGCGCAGTCCTGAGGCCGATCGCGGCCTGACGAGTGAAGACGTCGCGGCGGAAGCCCGGGCCGACGCAGGGCTCGAGCCGCCCGCCGGCGTGACGCCCGCCGCCGCCGGCGCGGCGCCACCGCGTCCGAAGATCGGCGACACTCGCCCCGCGCCGCCTGCGCCTCCGTCCGACGGTGCGGACGCTGGGTCGGGTTCCGGCACCGGGACCGGACGTCGGCGCCGTCGCGGTGGTCGTGGTCGAGGCCGCGGCGGATCCGGTGGCGGTGCCGGTCAGGCTCGTCCCGAGCAGGGGCGCGTAGGCCAGGGTGCCGGTCAGGGTCGCGGGAGCGGTGGTCGAGGTGGCGGAGGTCGGCCGACGCCCGACGACGTCGTCCACGCCGACCTCGGGGTCGGCGAGGAGTTCGACTCGGAGGAGCTCGACGAGGCGACCATGGAGCGGCGGCGCGGTCGCACTCGCAAGGGTCGTCCCGCCGGTCGCTACACGATGTGCGTCCACGTCCGACCTGATGGTCACACCCACATCGCGTTGCTCGAAGGCCGCGTGCTCGTCGAGCACTCGGTGAGCACCGCGGGCGACGACGACCTGTCGATCGACGGGAACATCTACCTCGGCCGGGTCCAGAACGTCCTTCCGGGCATGGAAGCTGCGTTCGTCGACATCGCGACACCCAAGAACGGCGTCTTGTACCGCGGTGACGTCACCTGGGACAAGGACGCGATCGAGGGATCGGCACCGAAGATCGAGCGGATGCTCAAGAACGGTCAGAACGTCGTCGTGCAGGTCACGAAGAACCCGATCGGCGCCAAGGGTGCCCGCCTCACCCAGGAGGTGAGCCTCGCCGGCCGGTTCGTGGTCATGGTCCCCGGCCAGCCCGCGACCTACGGCATCTCGAAGCGTCTCCCGGAGGACGAGCGCAAGCGGTTGCGGCGCGTGCTCGAAGGACTGCGCCCACCGGACGCCGGCCTGATCGTGCGAACCGCAGCCGAAGGTGCGACCGCCGAGGAGCTCGAGCGCGACATGCGCCGGCTCAAGCAGCAGTGGGAGCAGATCTCCGAGGTCGCCGAGCGATCGAAGTCGGCCCGACTGCTCTACCAGGAGCCGCCGCTCGTCATGCGGCTGCTGCGGGAGGAGTTCACCAAGGAGTACCGCGCGGTCCTGATCGACGACCGGGCGATGTACGACGAGGTGCGGGCGTACATCGACGCCGTCACGCCCGAGCTCGCGGAGCGCATCGAGTACTACGACGAGGCCGAGGAGGGGCTGCCGGTGTTCGAGCGCTTCCACGTGCAGGAGCAGCTGCTGAAGGCGCTGGATCGCAAGGTGTGGCTCCCGTCGGGTGGGTCGCTGATC
The DNA here is from genome assembly GCA_031418075.1 of Actinomycetes bacterium. GTDB lineage: Bacteria > Actinomycetota > Acidimicrobiia > IMCC26256 > PALSA-555 > DASUAO01. Next base: position 3,786 of record JANOWV010000558.1, on the reverse strand, counting down.
GTCGAACGGACCGAGGCGCTCACCGTCGTCGACGTCAACACGGGCAAGAACGTCGGGAAGTCGAACCTCGAGGAGACTGTGTTCAAGAACAACCTCGAGGCCGCCGACGAGGTGGCCCGTCAGCTCCGACTGCGCGACATCGGCGGGATCATCGTCATCGACTTCATCGACATGGAGATCCGCAAGAACCGGGACCAGGTAGCCGCCCGCCTGCGCGATGCGCTGGCCAGGGACAAGACCCGGACCCAGGTCTTCGACATCTCCGAGCTGGGGCTGGTCGAGATGACCAGGAAGCGGGTCTCCGAGGGCCTCGTGGAGTCCGTGAGCCAGACCTGCGAGACGTGCCAGGGCAGGGGCTATCTCCTCGACGAGACCCTGCTGGAGGAGCTGCGGTAGGATCGGGGCTCTTCACGTTCCCCTGATCCCAGTTTCCCGATCCCAGTTCCCCCATCCCAGTTCCCCCATCCCAGTTCCGTCGATTGAGGCAGTCGCGCATGTACGCAGTCATCCGCACCGGCGGGAAGCAGTACAAGGTCGAGTCCGGCCAGCAGCTCGCGGTCGAGAAGCTCTCGATCGATGGCGCCGCCGCGACCGAAGGTGCTGAGCTCGAGCTCGCACCGCTGATGCTCGTCGACGGCGACACGGTGCTGGCGACCCCGAACCAGCTCGGCAAGGCCACGGTGAAGGTACGTGTGGTCGGCGACACCAAGGGCAAGAAGATCCACGGCTTCACCTACAAGAACAAGTCGAACCAGCGTCGCCGCTGGGGTCACCGCCAGCACTACTCCCTGATCGAGATCACCGACATCCTGCCCGGCTGAGCAGGACTCGAAGAAGGACCACGATCCATGTCGAAGAAGAAGGGCGCCGCCTCCTCCCGCAACGGTCGCGACTCCGCGGCCCAGCGCCTGGGGGTCAAGGTCCATTCCGGCCAGACAGTGACGGCAGGTTCCATCATCGTCCGTCAGCGCGGCACGAAATTCCACCCGGGCGAGAACGTCGGCCGCGGGGGCGACGACACACTGTTCGCGACTGCGCACGGCGTGGTGCAGTTCGGCCGCCGGCGCGGCCGCAAGCTCGTCGACGTGACGCCGCCTGCCTGAGCGCTCCTCCCTTCCGGGCGCGTCTCCTCTTTCTCTGCTTCCGCTTCGCTTCATCCGATCCGCTCGTCGCGCTTAGGCGCCGGCGCGCGCACTGACCGTCCGTAGAATCTGTTGTGGCTCAGTCCGCGTTCGTCGACGAAGTTCAGGTCAACCTCCGCGGTGGTGACGGCGGTGCCGGCGCAGTGGCCTTCCGCCGCGAGGCCCACGTCCCCAAGGGCGGCCCCGACGGCGGCGATGGCGGTGACGGCGGCGACGTGATCCTGCGAGCCGACCGCAACACGGCGTCGTTGCTCGCGTTCCGTGACCACCCCCATCGTCGCGGCGACTCCGGGACGCACGGTTCGGGGCAGAAACGCCATGGGGCGACGGGCAAGGACCTCGTCGTCACCGTCCCCGAAGGCACCGTCGTGAAGAGCCGTGACGGCGAGCCGATCGCTGATCTCGTCCACCACGGTGACTCGGTGGTCGCCGCTCGTGGCGGTCAGGGTGGGCGGGGCAACGCGCGTTTCCTCTCGAACTCGCGGCGCGCGCCGAGCTTCGCCGAGCAGGGCGAGTTCGGCGAGGAGCACTGGTTGCGTCTCGAGGTGAAGCTGCTGGCGGACGCCGCGCTCATCGGGTTCCCGAACGCTGGCAAGTCCACGCTCATCTCGGTCATCAGTGCCGCCAAGCCGAAGATCGCCGACTACCCGTTCACGACGCTCGAGCCGAACCTGGGGGTCGTGCGCTTCGGCGAGCACGAGTTCACTGTCGCCGACATCCCTGGCCTCATCGAGGGCGCAGCCGAGGGCAAGGGGCTCGGGCACACGTTCCTCCGACACGTCGAACGCGCCCGGGTCATGGTGCTGCTCATCGACCTCATCCCGGTCGACGAGATGAGCCCCGCCGAGCAGGAGCGGATCCTGTTGGAGGAGCTCGAACGGTTCAGCCCGGAGCTGCTCGAGCGGCCGCGCCTCGTGGTGGGTACGAAGAACGACATCGCCGTCGCCGACCCCGAGATCGAGTACGACGGGATCCGCATCGCGGCGGTCACCCGCGAGGGGCTCGATCCGTTCCTCGGCGCGCTCGCCACCCTGATCCAGGACGCACGGGCCGCGGAGCCGGAGACCGACGGGTTCGTCGTGCACCGCCCACGCGAGTCGGGCTTCTCGGTCGTCCGTGACGGCGATGGCGCGTTCCGAGTCACGGGCCGTTCGGCCGAGCGGGTCGTGGCCATGGCCGACCTCACCAACCTCGAGGCGCTCGCCTACGTGCAGGACCGCTTCCGCCGGATGGGCGTGGAGCGCGCCCTCGCGCGGGCGGGCGCGCAGGAGGGCGATACGGTGCGCATCGGCTCGATCGAGCTCGAGTACGTCGAGGGATTCTCCTGATGCCAGACCTGGCGAAGCACGTCGTCGTCGTGAAGGTCGGGACGTCGTCGATCACGTCCGCTACCGGCGAGCTCGACGACGCGGCCGTGGTCAAGCTCTGCGCCGAAGTCGCCGACGCCCGTTCCGACGGTCACGAGGTGGTGGTCGTGGTCTCGGGCGCGATCGCCGCCGGACTTCCCGTGCTCGGGCTGCAGGAGCGGCCCGACGACATCGGCACGCTGCAGGCGATCGCCGCAGTCGGCCAGCCGCGACTCATGGAGCGCATCGGGGCGATCCTCCGCGAGCACGGGCTCGTCGCCGGCCAGGTGCTGCTCACCCCCCACGACTTCGGTCACCGTTCGCAGTACCTCCACGCCCGCGCGACGCTGCGACGCCTCCTCGATCTCGGAGTCGTGCCGATCGTCAACGAGAACGACACCGTCGCCGACGACGAGATCCGATTCGGCGACAACGACCGCTTGGCCGCGCTCGTCTCGCACCTCGTATCAGCCGACGTGCTCGTGCTGCTCACCGACACCGCGGGGATGTTCACCGCCGACCCGCGGCTCGACGCCGAGGCCTCCCTGATCGACGAGATCGTCGAGGTCGACGCCGCGCTCGAAGGCCTGGCCGGTGGCACGGGGACCCAGCGGGGGAGTGGTGGCATGGCGAGCAAGCTCGCCGCCGCGAAGATCGCTGCGTGGTCGGGGGTCCGGGTCGTGATCGCCGCGGCGGACGCCGACGGGGTGGTGCGCGATGCCGTCGCCGGACGTCCGGTCGGCACTGCCGTGCGGGCCCGTCCGACCCGGCTCCCGAGCCGCAAGCTCTGGATCGCGTTCGCACTGGGGTCCGCCGGCCGGGTCGTTGTCGACGCCGGCGCCCGCGCCGCGCTCACTGCCGACGGTCGGTCGCTGCTCCCGGCCGGTGTCCGAGCCGTCGAGGGGGAGTTCGTGGCGGACGACGCCGTGGAGGTCGTCACCGACGACGGCCGCGCGTTCGCCAAGGGGTTGGTGCGCTACTCCGCCTCGGCGCTCCGAGCCGTCGCGGGCACCCGTACCGCCGATCTCCCCGATGGTGCGCCCCACGAAGTCATCCATCGCGATGACCTCGTCGTCCTGCCCTAGCGGCCGGGCCACCCCGACGTCCATTCTTCCAACGGGTCACGGGCACCCGTGCATCGCCTCTTGCATCGCCTTCTTGCATCTGGGCGTGACGCAGGACACACTTTTACGACGGCGACGTCGGTCGACGGGGGGAGGGTCATCCGTTTTCGGGGGCCCGACACGACCGACTCGTCACGGGTGGTGCGGGATGCGCGCCGGCGGCTTGTCCGCAAC
>JANOWV010000557.1:0-10958 GCA_031418075.1 Actinomycetes bacterium | reverse complement strand
CTCCAATTGGCGGCGGCCGCGCACCGTGATGGTGTCGCGAACAACGCCGTTGGAACTACATTGATGTCATGCTGACGCCTGGATCCCAGGCAATGCAAGGGAAACCTCGTCATCCCCAGGGTAATTGTCCGTTTTCGGACGGTTTCCCGGCAAGAATTCGTTGAGAATCCGGACCCCAGCGCCATGATGCCCCGCCTCCACGCGCACCTCGCCGACCTCACGCTCGAGCAGACCGACACGTGATCGTGAACGCCGCCGCACCGAATGAGCAGGCGCGCTCGGCCCAACCCGGGGCTTCTCGGCACGTTCAGCGTTGCCCTGCAACAACGAGCGTGCCGAGAAAACGCAGCGCTGGTGCGACCGGTGGCTCGATCAGGGGATCCGGGCCCGGACCGTCCCGTCGATGCGCTGGTACCGGTCGTGGTAGTCGATCGCGAAGCACACCAGCTTCTTCGACAACCGCTGGATCGTGACCGAGCCACCTGGGTCGGTCGTGACCGCCTTTGCCCCGCCACCGGCATCGATGAGCACCACGGACCGGTCACGCCCGGGTCGCAGCTCCTGGCCCGGCTTCAGGTTCTTGCCGTCCTTCGCGTCCAGGGCGATCGTCACCAGCACCTCGCCAGGAGGCGCCTCGATCGTCTCGCCGAGGGTCGAGACGTCGAAGTCGTGCTCGGCGAGGTAGATCGTGTAGTTCTTGCGATTGCCGAAGTCGAAGACGGTGGCCGACTCGATGTCGCCGCCGGAAACCTCGGCCGCAGGCTGGGTGCCGTCGTCGGTTCGACTGATCGTCCCCGTGAACGGCGCCTTCCCGCACTTCCCTGCCTTCGCCGCGACGGCGACCCCGGTCGGGAGCACCGACCCCCCCACCGCCAGGACGACCACCACACCGAGTGCGGGGATCCGACGCACCGCCCGACGTGCCATCAGCCGGCGCGGCGCTGCTGGCGTCGTTGCTCGAGGAAGTCGACGAGCACGTAGTCGCCCAGGGTGTCGGGGGTCGTGAAGAACGCCCGACCCTTGTTCATCTGCATCATCCGCTCGACGAACGTGCGGAGGTAATGGCTCTCGTCGAGCATGAACGTGTTGATGCGGATGCCGTCACGCGTGCAGCGCATCACCTCTTTCAGCGTCTCCTCGATCGTCACCGGTGAGGGTGGGTAGGAGAAGTACGCCTCGCCGTTCTCGATGTGCGCGGTCGGTTCGCCGTCGGTGTCCATGATGATCTGCTTCGTGCCGGTCTGGCGGCGCAGCATCTTGCGGGCGAGCAGCATCGCGTGCTGCATGTTCGTGCCCCACTCGAAGTCCCAGCTCATCTCGGGAAGCTTCTCGGGCGCAACCTCGCGAGCCACGCGACCGAAGCTCACGAGCCCGAAGTAGTCGCGCGGGAACTGGCTCGTGATGAGCGCATGCAGCGCCATCGCGACCTTCTTCGCCGACAGGAAGTTGTCCCGCATCGGCATGGAGAGCGAAACGTCGAGCAACAGCACCGTCGCGCTGCGTACGACCTGCTCGGTGCGCTCGATCTCGAAGTCGTCGGGCGTGTGCCGGACCGGCGTGCCGCCGCCGCTGCGCCAGATCGCGTTCTTGATCGTCTGCTGCACATCGAGGCGGAAGGGATCGCCCCACTCGTACGGCTTGTGCTCATACGCCGGGTCGTGGCCGATGCCCTCGCGCTCGGTCTCGTGCTTGCCGCCCCGGTCCTTCATCAGCTTGCGGAAGAGATCGCCGAGGGCCTTGTTGCCGATCGCGCGGATCCCCCGCGGGGTGAGCTCGAGGCGGCCCTCGCGCTGTTCGATGAGCCCGGCCTCCTCCAGCATCTTCGCCAGCTCGGCGAGGCGCTCGAGCGAGCGGGCCGCGTCGTCGCCGAGCATCTCCCTGGCCCGGTCGATGTCGACCTCGGCGAGCTCGCCGGGCTGGGTGGCCTGGCGGAGCAGGTGCTCGAGGTCGTCCATGTCGCCGAGCTGTTCGAGCAGGCCCGGCATCTGACCCATCGACATCGGGTCGTCGCCCCGGAACTGCTGGGCGCGCTCCCACGGCAGGTTCGGGAACGCCTGCTGGAGGTTGCGGGCGAGCTGGTCGACCTGCCAGCGCAGGTCCATGTCCTCGAGCAAGGAGTCCGAGAGCGCCTGGAGCTGGGCCCGCTGCTCGGGTGTCATCGAGTTGAGCATCTGCTGCATCTGGGCCATCGACTGCGCCATCTGCTCGAGCAGCTCGTCGAGGGTCCGCGGGTTCTGCGGGAAGAAGTCGCCGAAGCGCTCCATGAACCCGTCGAAGTCCGGCTCCTCGCCATTGGCGCGCTGGTCGAGCATCTGGTTCAGCTCGTCGAGCATGTCCTTCATGCGCGCCATGCGCTCCGGGTCCATGTCCTGCATGCCCTCGGCCATCTGGTTGAACGTGCTCTGCAGCAGCTGCTCCTTGAGCTGTTCCATCAGCTCCTCGAAGCGCTGGCGCGCCGCGTCGTCCATCCAGTCGTACTGCTGGAGCTCGTTCACCGTGCCGGCGAGGTCGGGGGGCAGCGCGTCGAGCTGTTCGCGTCGCTGTTGCGCGAGCTCCTCGACGATCTCCTGCCGTCGCTGGTCGTCGCCGGCCTGGACCTCGTCGAGGCGGCGCTCGATACCTTCTCGCTCCTGCTCCACGACCTCGCGGAGCTGCTCGGCGATGTCCTCGTAGACGCCACCGAGGTCGTAGCGGTCGAGCATCTCGCGCCGTTGCTCGCGCAGCTTCTGGAGCATGTCGCGCAGACCCATGAGGTCCTCGCCATTGCGGTCCTTCATGCCCTGCTGCATGAGGCGTCGCAGGGAGGCGTGGATATCGCCGTGGTAGAGAAGGTCGTCGGTCATCTCGTCGAGCAGGGCATCGGCGTCGAGGTCGAAGCCCTTCTGGGAGCCGTCCCAGGCCGAGTACCGAAAGCCGCGCGCGTCGTCATGCTCACGGCGGCGCCGGCGCAGACCCATGCGGGCACGGTACTCGTCCGGGCTTCTCGGCACGTTCAGCGTTGCCCTGCAACAACCAGCGTGCCGAGAAGCCGGAAGGGCGCGGGCAGACTCGTGGGATGCGTACCCGGTCCGTCGTCTTCGCCGCTGCGATCGCCGTGCTCGCGGCTTCGTGCGGCGGTCAGTCCAAGCCCACCGCGTCCCGCGCCTTCTGCCGGGCGGCAGACGACTACAACGCGCAGGTCGAACGGGCGTTCAAGAAGCAGAACCAGGGGACGGCGGAGGCCGGGCGCCAGGCGAAGCTCCTCGACGAAGTTGCCCGGACCGCTCCGGGAAAGATCCGGGCCGATGCCCACACGTTCGCCACTGCGATGCACAAGCGCGCCGAGGGCGACACATCGGTCGTCGACGACCCCGACATCGAGCGTGCCGCCGCAAACGTGAACCGGTTCGCGAACCAGGCGTGCAACGTCTACCAGCGCGACAGCGGGATCTGAACGCCTCTCGTCGCGCACCGTTCGCCGCGTGGAGGAGAACGGTCAGCCGCGCCCGCGGTAGGACGCCTTGCCGCCGACCGCGTCCTTGTTGAGGCGCTTCGACAGGTGCAGTCCTTCGAGCACGAACTCCACCGCGGATGCGACGCCGGCCGGCGACTCGGCGACCTCGAGCTCTTCGAGCGTGTCAGACAGCCCGGGGAGCTCCGAGAGGAGCTTGGCGTACTCAGAAGCAGGGACGTCGTCGCCGGTGTGGACGACGAGACCGCCCTCGAACGCGGCGACGAGCGCGGTGAGCTTCTCGGGGCTGCACGCGCTCCGGAACGTCTCGAGGGTGGCCGCGCTGACGATGCGGTCGAGCACTTGCTCCTCGCGGCCGTCGTCGACGGTCTCGAACTCCATCTTCCCGGCCGTGCTCGCCACGAGGGCGCCGAGGTCGCTCACGCGCGGGACGACATCATCCTCGCCGTTGCGCAACGCCCGTCGGGTCGCGTTGGCGACCATCGTCTCGTAGTTGGCGACCGACATGCGGACCGAGACCCCGGACCGCTGGTTCACATGGGGTGAACGACGTGCGTTCTGGCTGATCGCCGACACGATCTCGGCCATGAAGCTGGGGACGGAGACACGGATGCCGTCGGTGGGCGCGATGTGCGCCTCCTGCTCGACGACGTCCATCTCGGCATCGACGTCGAGCGGGTAGTGGGTGCGGACCTGGGCACCGAACCGGTCCTTGAGGGGGGTGATGATCCGGCCGCGGTTCGTGTAGTCCTCGGGGTTCGCCGAGGCGACGAGCATCAGGTCGAGCGGCAGGCGGATCTTGTAGCCCCGGATCTGGACGTCGCGCTCCTCGAGCACGTTGAGCAGCCCGACCTGGATGCGCTCGGCGAGGTCGGGAAGCTCGTTGATCGCGAAGATCCCGCGGTTGGTGCGCGGGACCAGCCCATAGTGGATCGTGAGCTCGTCGGAGAGATAGCGGCCCTCGGCCACCTTGATCGGGTCGACCTCACCGATGAGGTCGGCGATCGAGGTGTCGGGCGTCGCGAGCTTCTCGCCGAAGCGTCGCTCCCGATGCACCCACTCGATCGGCGCCTCGTCGCCGCGCTCGGCCACGAGCATGCGGGCGTGATGGGAGATCGGCGCGTAGGGGTCGTCGTTGATCTCGCTGCCCCCGATGATCGGCATCCACTCGTCGAGCAGCTCCACGAGCGCACGGATCATCCGGGTCTTCGCCTGTCCCCGCTCGCCGAGGAAGATGAGGTCGTGCGCCGCGAGCAGCGCGTTCTCCACCTGGGGCAGGACCGTGTGCTCGAACCCGACGACCCCTTCGATGACGGGGCGGCCGGCGGCGATCCGCTCAGCCGCGTGCTCGCGCACCTCTTGCTTGACGGGGCGCGAGACCCATCCGGACGCGCGGAGCTCGCCGAGGGTTCCCGGGCGTGAGGTGACTGCCATGCCCGCAGGTTATCCGGCACCGCGACGAGGCTTCCTGGCCGGACCGAGTCGCCCGAATCGGCGTCCTGGCCATGTCCGGCGATAGCGTCGATGTCATCGAGGCCACACGACGTGAGGCCCAGGAGGGGTGATGGCGAAGGCCGGAGGGACCGCAGTCGGCCATGGCGAGGTCGTCTCGACGGCCGAGCAGCGCGAGGGGGCCGACGCCGCGGAGCGACTCGAGCGGTCGACGGGTGCGCCCATCCCGCCCCCGACGCGTTCGGCACCGTTCCTGATCGAGTTCTACCGGTCGGCGGTCGCGAAGAAGTGGTTGATGGCGGTCAGCGGTATCATGCTGTTCGGCTTCGTCGTCGCCCACATGATCGGCAACCTCAAGGTCTTCACAGGCTCCACGCACCTCAACGAGTACGCGGAGTGGCTCCGCGACCTCGGCGAGCCGGCGTTCCCGCGCACCGTCCTCTTGTGGGGGCTTCGGATCGGGCTCATCGCCGCCGTCGCGATCCACATCGTCGCGGCCGCCCAGCTCACCGCCATGAATCGCAAGGCGCGCCCCGAGCAGTACCAGTCGCCGCGCGACTACGTCGCGGCGAGCTTCGCGTCCCGCACGATGCGCTGGACCGGGGTCATCGTCGCCCTGTTCGTGATCTTCCACCTGATGGATCTCACGTGGGGCACCGCGAATCCCCACTTCGTCCGCGGTGACGTCTACAACAACCTCTTCAACTCGTTCGAGCGGGAACCGGTCGCGGGCGTCTACATCGTTGCGATGCTCGCCTTGGGATTCCACCTGTTCCACGGGCTCTGGTCGATGTTCCAGAGCCTCGGCCTCAACAACCCCCGTTGGAACCAGTGGCGGCGCACCTTCGCGATCGTCTTTGCGGTCGTCATCACGGTTGGGAACATCAGCATGCCGCTCCTCATCACGACCGGGGTGGTGACCCGATGAGCTCCACGTTGCAGGTGGGGTCGCTCGACTCCCACATCCCCGACGGGCCGCTCGCCGAGAAGTGGGACAACCACAAGTTCGCGGTGAAGCTCGTCAACCCGTCGAACCGTCGCAAGTTCAAGGTCGTGGTCGTGGGCAGTGGGCTCGCGGGCGCGTCCGCCGCGGCGACCCTCGGCGAGCTCGGCTACGAGGTCGAGCTGCTCACGTTCCACGACTCCCCGCGCCGTGCGCACAGCATTGCGGCCCAGGGCGGGATCAACGCGGCGAAGAACTACCGCAACGACGGCGACAGCGTCCACCGTCTCTTCTACGACACGGTCAAGGGCGGCGATTACCGCTCTCGCGAGGCCAACGTCCACCGGCTCGCCCAGCTGAGCGTCAACATCATCGACCAGTGCGTCGCCCAGGGTGTGCCGTTCGCCCGCGAGTACGGCGGGCTACTCGACAATCGCAGCTTCGGCGGTGCGCAGGTCTCGCGGACGTTCTACGCCCGCGGCCAGACCGGCCAGCAGCTGCTCCTCGGTGCCTATCAAGCGCTCGCTCGACAGGTGCACCTCGGCAACGTCACCCTTCACGCCCGGACCGAGATGCTCGACCTCGTCCTGCGCGACGGGCGCGCAGTCGGCGTGGTCACCCGCAACCTCGTCTCGGGCGAGGTGCGCTCGTTCTCTGGCCACGCGGTCGTGCTCGCGACGGGTGGCTACGGCAACGCCTTCTACCTCTCGACCAACGCCAAGCATTCCAACGCGTCAGCGATCTGGCGGGCGCACCGGCGCGGGGCCGCCTTCGCGAACCCGTGCTACACGCAGATCCACCCGACGTGCATCCCCGCGAGCGACGACTTCCAGTCGAAGCTCACGCTGATGAGCGAGTCGCTCCGCAATGACGGTCGGATCTGGATCCCTGCGCAGGCCGACGACCCCCGCCCCGCGGCGCAGATCCCCGAGAGCGAACGCGACTACTACCTCGAGCGCCGCTACCCCGCCTTCGGGAATCTCGTCCCGCGCGACGTCGCGTCGCGTGCGGCCAAACGTGAGGTCGACGAAGGTCGCGGGGTCGGAGCGCGCAAGAACGGCGTCTACCTCGACTTCGCCGAGGCAACTGCACGGCTGGGTCGCCACGCCATCGAAGAGCGCTACGGGAACCTCTTCCAGATGTACGACCGCATCACGGGCGAGGACCCGTACGAGATGCCCATGCGCATCTACCCGGCGGTCCACTACACGATGGGCGGGCTCTGGGTCGACTACAACCTGATGAGCAACGTGCCTGGGCTCTACGTCCTCGGCGAAGCGAACTTCTCCGACCACGGCGCCAACCGCCTCGGTGCCAGCGCGCTGATGCAGGGCCTCGCCGACGGGTACTTCGTCCTGCCGGCCACGATTGGCGACTACCTCGCACCGCAGCTCGGTCAGGACCCGGTGCCGACCGACGACCCGGCGTTCGCGACGGTCGAGGCCGAGGTCAACGATCGCGTGCAGTCGCTGCTCTCCGTCAACGGGACCCACACGGTCGACCACTTCCACCGCGAGCTCGGGAAGATCCTCTGGACCAGTGCGGCATGGCCTGCAGCAAGGAGACGCTTGGCCAGGCGCTCGCCGACATCCCCGCCCTGCGCGACGAGTTCCACCGGGACGTGAAGGTGCTCGGCGACGGGGAGTCGCTGAACCAGTCGCTCGAGAAGGCCGGCCGCGTCGAGGACTTCTTCGAGTTCGGCGAGCTCATGGTGCGTGACGCCCTGCATCGCGAAGAGAGCTGCGGTGGGCACTTCCGGGTCGAGCACCAGACCGAGGAGGGCGAGGCCCTCCGCAACGATGATGACTTCGCGTACGTGGCCGCGTGGGAGTACTCCGGCGATGTCAGCGCACCCACGCTGCACAAGGAAGACCTCGAGTTTGAGGCCGTCCAGCTCGCTCAGCGGTCCTACAAGTAGGAGCAGACACGGTGAAGGTCACCCTCAAGGTCTGGCGTCAGCAAGGACCGGACGTGCGCGGCGCGTTCGAGACCTACGACGTCGACGACGTGAGCCCCGACATGTCGATCCTCGAGCTGTTCGACGTGCTCAACGACCGGTTGATCGTCGACGACGTGGAGCCGATCGCGTTCGACCACGACTGCCGTGAGGGAATCTGCGGCTCGTGCTCGATGATGATCAACGGTCGCCCTCACGGACCCGAGCTGGGCACGGCGACGTGCCAGCTCCACATGCGCAAGTTCGAGGACGGTGCGCACATCACGGTCGAACCATGGCGGGCCCGAGCGTTCCCGATCCTCAAGGACCTCTGCGTCGACCGGTCGGCGTTCGATCGCATCATCGAGGCCGGCGGCTACATCACTGCCCCGACCGGGACCGCGCCCGACGCCAACCTGATCCTCGTGCCGAAGGAGGTCTCCGACACGGCGATGGACGCGGCCGCGTGCATCGGTTGTGGCGCATGTGTCGCGGCATGTCCCAACAGCGCCGCGCAGCTGTTCACCGCGGCGAAGCTCGAGCACCTGAACCTGCTCCCCCAGGGCCAGCCCGAGCGGTGGGGCCGCACGGTGGCGATGGTCGACGAGATGGAACGCTGGTTCGGCTCCTGCACCAACCACGGCGAGTGCGAAGCCGCGTGCCCGAAGGAGATCTCGATCGACTTCATCGCGCTGATGAACCGCGACTACATCCGCGCCCAGTTCAAGCAGCGCCGTCTCGCCAGCCAGACCTAGCGCGCCCTCCGAAGCGGCGCGGACTCAGCCGAGGTCTTGGGTGTCGGTCACGTCGAGGTCGTAGAACGTCGGCGGGCCGTCGCAGAGGGCACCCATCTTCTCGGCCATCGCGCCGGTCTCGGGCATCTCGGAGTTCTTCATCGCCGCTTCGTACGACGGGAACTCCACGATCGTGAAGTGGCGTGTCGGATCGTTGCGGTCGACGCACTGCATCACGCGAGTTGCCGTGGACTTGCCCGAAGTGGTCTCGATCCACTCTTCGTCGAGCTTGCGGATCTCGTCGCCCTTCGACGAACGGAACTCGATGATCTGCACAAAACCCATGGTTGACTCCCTCGTGAGCTGACGCGTGTGTGCGAGCAAGGATGCCCCCGCAGCCGGGTCAGCGCAACGGGACCACGGAGTCGAGCGCTTCCCGGAGGTCGGTGACGAGGTCGTCGATCGACTCGAGGCCGACGGAGAGGCGCACCAGTGCGGGGTCCACCGCGAGCGGTGAGTCCACGACCGAGGCGTGCGTCATCCGGGCCGGGTGCTCGATGAGCGACTCGACCGCGCCGAGAGACTCGGCGAGGGTGAACACCTTGGTCGCCGCCACCGCAGCGAGCGCGGCTTCCTCACCACCCGCGGCGAGGAAGCTCACCATCCCACCGAAGCCGCGCATCTGCCGGCGGGCGACCTCATGGCCGGGGTGGTCGGGCAGGCCCGGCCACAACACCCGAGCGACGGCGGGATGGGCCTGGAGCATCTCGACGATCGCCGCCGCGGCAGTGCCGTGGCGCTCCATGCGGACACCGAGGGTCTTGACCCCGCGCAGCACGAGATAGCAGTCGAACGGCGACGGCACCGCGCCGACTGCGTTCTGGAGGAACGCGAGCTGCTCGGCCACCACCGCGTCGTTCGTAGCGACGAAGCCCCCAACGACATCCGAGTGGCCCCCGAGGTACTTCGTGCTCGAGTGGACGACGACGTCTGCGCCCTCGGAGAGCGGCGTCTGCAGGTACGGCGTGGCAAAGGTGTTGTCGACCACCAGCCGAGCACCGGCCGCGTGCGTGACCTCAGCGGCGGCCCCGATGTCGACCACGGTCAGCATCGGGTTGGTCGGCGTCTCGACCCACACCACCTTCGTGCGCGGCTCCATCGCCGCGGCGAGTGCGTCCGGGTCGGTCGGGTCGGCGGAGGTCCACTCCACGCCCGTCGCCGCGAAGACCCGCGCCACGAGTCGGTAGGTCCCGCCGTAGGCGTCGTTCGGGATCACAACGTGGTCGCCGGGAACGACGAGCGAACGCAGGACCGTGTCCTCGGCCGCCATCCCACTCGCGAACGCGAGCCCGTGCGCCGCGCCTTCGAGTGACGCAAGACATGTCTCGAGCGCGCGACGCGTCGGGTTCCCGGTGCGTGCGTACTCGAAGCCGCCGTGCTTGCCGACCTCGTCCTGAGCGAAGGTCGTGGCCAGGCTGATGGGCGTGACCACCGCGCCGGTCACCGGGTCCGGGTCCTGGCCGACGTGGATCGCCCTCGTCTCGAATCCGGTCCCCTCGAAACCGGAGCCCTCGCTGTCGTTCATGTCGACGCGCCTATCCCGGGGAACGCGCCGCGAGGAAGCTGAGCACGTCGGATCGGGTGACGACCCCGATCGGGTGGCCGCCGTCGAGCACGAGGACCGACGACGCGGTGTCGAGTCGGTCGACGACGTCGCTCACGGTCTCTCCGATCCCGACCATCGGCATCGCGGGCTCCATCACCTCTGACGCCGGCCGGTCGAGCACGCTCGGGTCCCGGAACGCCTTGTCCATGAGCTCGAGCTCCGAGAGCGTCCCGCTCACCTCCTTGGCGGCGAGGGGCTGCTCCTTGCTCACACTCACGATCACCTGCGACACCCCGAGGTCGCGCATCAATGCGAACCCGCGCCGAGCCGGCTCGTCGGGCGTCATCAGCACCAGGTTCGGGATCGCCTCGTCGCTGTCGGCCGCGCCCTTCGCCTCCAGCACGTCGCCCACCGTCGGGCCGTCGGCGCGCAGGAAACCGAAGCGCATCATCCACTCGTCGTTGTAGATCTTCGAGAGGTAGCTCCGACCGCTGTCGGGAAGCAGGACCACGACGACGGCGAGATGGCCGGCGTCTGTGCCGGCCAGTTCCCGGACGACCTGGCGGGCAGCGACCATCGCGGTGCCGCACGAACCGCCGGACAGGATCCCCTCTTCGCGCGTCAGCCGGCGGGCCATCGCGAATGCGTCCCGGTCGCTCACCCGGACCCAGCGATCCACGACGGTCGGGTCGTGCGTCCCCGGCATGAAGTCCTCGCCGACACCCTCGGTCAGGTACGGACGGGCGGTGTCACCGGACAGGACGCTGCCCTCGGGATCGGCACCGATGACCTGGATCGCGGGGTTGCGCTGCTTGAGCGCGCGCGCCGCCCCGGAG
>JANOWV010000556.1:0-1636 GCA_031418075.1 Actinomycetes bacterium | reverse complement strand
GCCCGCGGCGAAGAGCAGGGCTATGACCGACGCGGGTCGTCGTGCCGGCGTGGAGTCGACGACGTTCGGTGTGATGGTCGAGTTGTTCACGGCGTGGCCACCACCAGGGTTCCGACCATGCTCGGATGGACCTCGCAGAAGAACGTGTACTTTCCGGGCGCGTCAGGTGCAGTGAACGAACCAGCTGCGTTCCCGTCGATTCGCCCCGAGGTGAACGACTTCGCGTCGGCGGTCACTGTGTGCTCGGCCACATCGAGGTTGGTGACGACAACCTTCGTGCCGGGTATGGTCAGCAACTCGCTGAACGCGAAGTCCTTGATCGTGATCGTCGGCGAGTCGCCGTACGTCCCGGCCGGCGCATCGTCGGCGCCCAGATCGAAGATCGTGCCCGCCACGCCGACCGCGAACGCGGCACAGCAAATGGCGAGCGTCGGTGTCATCACCCGCATGAGGGCACCAGGCATCTGGGAGTATGCAAATTTCGCATCAGGGCATGTTCGACGCCGACGGTTGAACGGATTGCCGAATCACCAGGTTTCTTTTTCGCCACGATCGGCTGCCGGAGAGATTGCGGTCTCACCTGGTGGTTCGCGCTTCGCCGCGGTCGCGTTCGATTGCCCGTGGGTCGCGTGCCCGCGGGTCACCGAGGCCGCCGCCGCCCGAGGTCTCGAGCACGAACCGGTCGCCGGCGTGGAACTGGACGCCGGACGACTTGTCGGGCAGCCGCGACCACACGCCGGCCGGTGTCACGCGGTAGTACCCTCCGGCGCGACCCGGAAGGCCGCCGCGGACACCAATGGGCGGATTGCGCAACCGGTCACAGCGCATCGTGAGCCGGGCGGCGCTGCGCAACAAGAACGTGGTCCGTGTCCCCATTCCACCACGCCATTCACCCAGACCGCCAGAGTCCGCGATGAGCTCGACGGATTCGACGACGAACGGAAAGCGCGACTCGAGCGGTTCGCTCTGCGGCACAGCGTTGCGTCCCCCGCCATGGTGCACGCCGACCGCGTCGACCCCGTCGAGGCCCACGCGCGCTCCCATGCCGCCCAGCTCGTACGCGGTGTGTATCCACGCCCGTCCGTCCGGGTCGAGACCGTCGAGTGCGAACGGCTGCAGCAGACCCGATGCTGCGATAGAGCGTTCTGGCCGCGCCACCGAGAGCGCCTGGAAGATCGCCTCGACTGCCGCGAAGACGGCGAGGAACCGGCCCCCACCGGGGAACGGCGGCGTTGCATGCAGCAGACAGCCACGCGGCACGATGAACTGGACAGGTTCGAAACAGCCTTCGTTCATCGGAATCGTCGGATCGAGGAAACAGCGCAGGCCGAACAGCGCGCCCGAGATGGTCTGGGAGAATCCCGCGTTGATCGACGCGGCGACCTGGTCGTCGGTACCGGTGAAATCGAGCACAGCTCGGTCGCCGTCGATCGTGACCGACACGCGGACGGCGTAGGTGCGGTCGGGGTGGATGCCGTCGTCGTCGAGAAGGTACGACCCGCGATAGGTGCCCGGCGGGAACGAGAGCAACTCCGCATGCATCAGTTGCTCGGAGCGACGCAGGTGTTCATCGACGCCGCGGGCGAGACCATCCGCGCCGTAGCTCGCGACGAGCTCGTCGACGCGCCGCGCGGCC
>JANOWV010000555.1:0-4750 GCA_031418075.1 Actinomycetes bacterium | reverse complement strand
CCGCCGTAGGTATCGGTGCGGTGGTTGTACTTCGGCGTGAGGAACTGATGGAGCAGGTAGCCGTGAGCACTCTGGATCTCGATGCCGTCGAACCCACCGGCGACGGCGTTCCTGGCGCACCGCACGTGGTACTCGATGCACTCCGTGATGTCGCGTCCGTCCATCGCCTTCGGGGCCTCCATGTGGTCGGGGGAGACCGACGGTGCGATCGCAACCTCCTTCGACCAGTTGCCCAGCATCATCGCCCCCGAGTGGGTGAGCTGGACGAACGCGAGCGCACCTGCGTCGTGGACCTGCGAGGTCAGCTGCTCGTAGTGCGGGATGCAGCCTGCGTCCCAGCCGTTCGCATTGTTCGGCATCTTGTACGCCGTGTTGGGGGAGACCGCGGTCTCGCCGGCGATCACCACCGCGACGCCGCCCCGGGCCCGCTCGGCCAGGTACTTCCCGTAGCGGCGCCCATAGAAGCCCGGCTCGCCCCACACCGGGTTCGGTTCGGTGAACATCGTGAAGTGCGCCCCGAAGATCACCCGGTTGCGCAGCTCGACCGGGCCCACACGCAGCGGCTCGAAGAGCCTTGGGTAGGAGGTGTGGGGAAAGCTCGTCATGGATCCGAAGGTTGCCACACCGGCGGCCGAGCGGCAGGCTGGGAGGCATGACTGCACCCGATTCCGCCCCCCCGACCGACATGGCCACCGAGTCCGTAGCGGAGGACCGGGACCCGTTCGCCGCCTTCGACGCGGCCGCGGGGATCGGCCAGGTCGACGACATCCACCCGGTCTTCCACCAGATGCGATCGGAGTGCCCGGTGCACGTCGGCAGCTTCGCCGACCGGTTCGCGATCGAGGATCCATTTGGCGCCGCCATGGCCGGCGGTGGGCCGACGCCCTACGCGGCGCTCTCGTTCGAGGCCGTGCAGCAGGTCCTCAAGGACGGGGCGACGTTCTCGTCGTCGGGCTACGCCGAGACCATGGGTGCGCTCATGGGTCATTCGATCCTCGAGATGGACGAGCCCGAGCACCACCGGTACCGGTCGCTGCTCCAGCAGGCGTTCACTCGCAAGGCGATGGAGCGATGGGAAGCCGACCTGGTCGTCCCCGTCGTAGGTGGCCTCATCGACGAGTTCGTCGACCGGGGGAGTGCCGACCTCGTCAAGGAGCTGTTCTTCCCGTTCCCGGTCACCGTCATCGCGGGGATGCTCGGGCTCCCAGCGGCGGACCTTCCCGAGTTCCATCGCAAGGCAGTCGAGCTGATCACGATCATCAGCGACATCGAGACCGGGCTCAATGCCTCGATCTGGCTGCACGGCTACTTCTCCGACGTGATCGCCGATCGGCGCGTCACGCCACGCGAAGACGTCATCAGTGTGCTGACGCAAGTCGAGCTCGACGGGCAGCGCCTCGACGACGAGGAGATCATCGCCTTCCTGCGCCTGCTGCTCCCCGCCGGTGCCGAGACGACCTATCGGTCGGCGAGCAACCTCATGTTCGGGTTGCTGTCGAACCCGGAGCAGCTCGAGTCGCTGCGCGCGGACCGAGCTCTGATGTCCCAAGCGATCGAAGAGGGGATCCGGTGGGAGCCGCCACTCACCGGCATCGGGCGCACCACGACGCGCGATGTGGAAGTCGCGGGCGTCGCCATCCCGGCCGGTTCCCCGATCGCGGTCGAGATGGGTGCCGCCAATCGCGACCCGGCGCGCTGGGACCGACCCGATGAGTTCGACATCCACCGCGAGCCGCAGCAGCACATGGGCTTCGCGTTCGGCGTGCACATGTGCCTGGGTATCCACCTGGCGCGCATGGAGACGACGGTCGCGATCAACGCGGTGCTCGATCGGCTGCCGAACGTGCGGCTCGACCCGGCCGCCGAGAACGTACGGATCTCGGGCCTCGCGTTCCGCGCGCCACCGCAGCTCCCCGTGGTGTTCGGCTAGCTGCGCCTGCCCTCGTAGAGGCGGTGGGGGTTGTCCCAGAGGATCGCTTGCTTCTCGGCATCGGACAGGTCGTCGCGGGCCGCGAAGTCGCGCACGCCGTCGGGGAACGATCCCTCCGGGTGGGGGAAGTCCGACGCGGTCACGATGCAGTCGACGCCGAGCGCATCCACGACGTGCCGCAGGTTCGGCTCCTCGATCTCGGCCGACACGAAGCATTGCCGTCGGAAGAGCTCACCGGGGGTCGCCGACAGCGTGTCGCAGTCGAGCCCCTCGTAGCGCTCGTACAGCTCGTCGAGCCACCAGAGCCAGAACGGCACCCACCCGGCGCCCGCCTCCAACACCACCACCCGCAGGTCGGGGTGGCGGTCACAGATCCCGCCGACGAGGAACGAGAACAGGGTGAGCTGCGCCTCGAGTGGGAACGCGGCGGCGATGCGGGGGAGCGCCCACTGTCCGAACCGGTCGGCACCGATCTGGCCGAGCCCGGTACCGGCCACGTTGTGGAGCGCGAGCGGGGTGTTCAGCTCGGCGAGCGTCGCCCAGAGCGGGTCGTAGTAGGTGCGTTCGAGCGTGACGCCCGGCAGCGGTGGCTCGGGGAGCACGAAGAAGGCCCGCACCCCCAGCTCGTCGACGCAGCGACGCGCCTCGGTGATCGCCGCGTCGACGTCGTTGAGCGCGAGCTGGCCGACGGCCGAGAGTCGGTCGGGGACGTGCGCGACGAACTTCGCAGCCCAGGTGTTGTACGCGCGCACGACGCCCGCCGCGAGATGCGGGTCGAGGCCCCACGCCGCGACCTGCATGAGTCCGCGGCTCGGGTACAGCGCCATGCGGTCGATGCCCTGGTCGTCCATCGCGAGGACGTATGCCTCGGGGTCCCATCCGCGCTCGTCGTAGCGCCGATAGGTCGTGGCCCACTCCTTGTTGAGGGAGGCGAGCCCACCGGCGCGGCTACGCCATCGAACGGTGGGGACACGCCGGTCGCCATCGACAACGGTCGCGCCGCGGTCGGCGGAGCCGACGGGCTCGCGTCCGGCGAACACGGGGTCGATGTGGTCAGCCCAGAGGTCGGGCGGCTCCATGAAGTGGGAGTCGGCGTCGAAGACGCGGAGCTCGCCGACGCTCATCGACGCCCGCGTCTACGCCTCGGCCGTACGAGGGATCGAAGGGCGAAGATCGTGATCGCGGCTGCCGTCGCGTAGGTGAGCATCTCGCGGGGACGGTCGACGGCCGGTTCCCAGCGGACGTCGCCGTTGTCGATGATGAACGCGCCGACCGGGTGGGCCTCCATCCCGAACCCGAAGCCCGTGCCCTCGCCCAGCTCGCCCGACGGTTGGGTCCCGTTTCCGCCCCCTCCGCCTCCGCCACCGCGCACCGCAGCCGCGGGGATGACGAGGATGCCGTCACGCTCCACCGGGTCGCCGTAGACCCGGCGCACGGTGATCGCGTCGCGGGCACCTTCGAGGGTGCGGTGCAGTCGTTCGAGCTCCATGGTCATGGCTCCTGTTCTCGGGCACCTCACGAGGTGGAGGCAGTGCCCTTCTGGCGGTACTGGTCCTGCCATTCCTTGGGTGGGGGATCCGATGGGCGCGCGCCGGCTCCGAACATGCGGGGGAGCGCGGTGGCGAGGTCCGGGGCGGTCCAGCCCCGGTCGGCCCGTTCGGCGACGTGGTCGACGACGAACGTCTGCACGTGCTCGACGATCCCGCCGCGTACCTGGAAGCACTGCCCGGAGACCCAACCGGCCTCGGGGGAGGCGAGGTAGGCGACCATCTCGGCCACATGGGTCGGGTCGGTCGGGTCGAAGTCGGTCTCCTGGAGTGCCGCGTTGCGACCGATCCGCCAGCCGATGTTGGCGAGACGCGTGGCGGCCGACGGCATGATGCAGTTCGCGGTCACCCCGTAGGGCGCCATCTCCGTGGCCAGGGCCTCGGTGAACGCGAGCGCGCCTGCTTTGGCCGCGACGTAGTTGGACTGACCCGCGCCGCCGTACAGCAACAGACCGGTGGAGGTGTTGACGACCCGTCCGTAGCCACCGCGCCCCGCCTTGTGCTCCGCGCGCCACCAGCGACACGCGGGGCCCGACACCGCGAACGTTCCGCGCAGGTGCACGCGGATCACGTCGTCCCATTCCTCTGGCGAGAGGTTGAAGGCCATGCGGGGACGTCCGAAACCCGCGTTGTTCACCACGATGTCGATCCGGCCCCACTCCTCGAGGGCCCGGGCGACGACCGCCTCACCACCCTCGATCGTGGAGATGTCGGATCGATCGGCGACGGCCTCGCCGCCGGCGGCGCGGATCTCGGCGACGACCTCGTCGGCCGGCGTCTCGACGGTCTCGCTGCCGTCGGTGGCGACGCCGAGATCGTTCACGACCACGCGGGCGCCGTACGCGGCCAGGCGCAGTGCCTCCGCCCGACCGATACCGCGTCCAGAACCGGTGACGACGGCAACCCGTTCCTGGAGATCAGTCATCGGAAGGACGCTAACGGGCTGGTCCGACCCGGGTCGACAGCGCCCTGGATCAGCAAGGACACTGGCTCCTCGCGCGCCATCGAAGGGGAGACATGCATCCGAGAGCGCTCCAGCCAGCCGTGGTCGCTGCCTCGATCGCCATCGGCCTGAGCGCGATGGCGGGACCGGCGGTTGCCTCGGTGCCCGCCTCGACTCGGGTGCAGACGATCCCGGCCAAGGGGGTCAATCCGTGCTCGGTGCTGGACTCGGCCGAGATCGGCGACATCGTCGGGGGCGACGCTTCGCGGTCGACGAGAGCGGGCCAGAGTGTGTGTCGATGGTTCGTGCAAGGTGCAGTCGTCGACAAGG
>JANOWV010000554.1:0-3109 GCA_031418075.1 Actinomycetes bacterium | reverse complement strand
GACCCGACCGTCCTCGACGAACGCGTCGATCAGCTCGTCGGCGAGCTCCTCGATGTACGGGACGAGGTCGTGCACCCGCTTGGGCGTGAACGCCCGCCCCACCAGCTTGCGGTAGCGCGTGTGTGCGGGTGGGTCGGCCATGAGCAGCGTCGCCACCGGGGGATAGCCCTCCGCGATGATCGCGGCGAGCTCGGGGTCTCCGCCGGAGCTGGAGTTCCCACCGGGGGTCGTCGGGCCGAAGAACGAGCTCGAGAAGACGCCCGGACGCCGCAGCGCGTCGAGGCAGTCCTGATAGCGGGAGAGGATGAACATGCCGTTCTCGGCCCGGAAGACCGGCGCTTCGGCGCGCATGCGGGCGTAGTACGGCTCGGGGTGCTGCTGCACGCCCGCGTCGAACGGGTCGAAGCCTTCGAGCACGATCTCATCGGTACCCATGGTTCCTCCGGTTTGCACGAACGATCAATGGCCGCCGCTCACGACGTGGATCTGGCCGGTCACCCACGACGCGGCGGGCGACGCGAGGTACAACGCGGCGGCGCCGATGTCGTCAGGCGTCCCGAGGCGCCCCATCGGGATCCGCGACTTCTTCTCGAACTGCTCGAGGTCCTCGTCGGCGAGGGAGAGCGCTTCCATCATCACCTCGGTCGGGACCGAGCCGGGCGCGATCGCGTTCACGCGGATACGGGGAGCGAGCTCCCGGGCGAACGTCTGGGTGAGCGAGTGCACCGCGGCCTTCGCGGCCGCGTAGTGCCCGCTTCCGGGTACCGGGCCGAACCCCGCGAGTGACGAGATGTTGATGATCGATCCGGTCTCGATGATGCGCGCCGCGACGACGGTCGCCTCCCACACCGCGGTGAGGTTGAGCGCGATGGTCTGGTCCCACACGGAGTGCTCGAGGTCGGTGAGCGGGCTGCGGACCGGAGACCCGCCGGCGTTGTTGACCCAGATCGAGCAGCTCCCGAAGCGGTCGATCGTTGCGTCGGCCAGCGCGGCGAGGGCCGCGGGGTCGGTGACATCGGTTGGCACGGCAAGGGCGGCGCCACCGTCGGCCTCGATTGCGGCGGCAACCCGTTCGACCTCATTGGCCCGCCGGGCGGCGACGACCACCGCGGCGCCGGCCGCGGCGAACGTCCGGGCGATCCCCTCGCCGAGGCCCCGCCCCGCCCCGGTCACGACGGCGACCTGACCGGACAGATCGAACAGTGCTGCGGCGTCCATGACGGTGGGTTCCTGTCGTCCGGGCGGGGTGGCGTGTCAGGATAACTAACCGATCAGTTGATTTCACGAGATGAGGATCGAATGGGTGCCACGAAGGCCCTGGAGGGGAAGGCAGAGGAGGGGCGGGTCGCGGTCGTGACCGGCGCCGGACGAGGCATCGGCGCGGCGGTGTGTCGGCGCCTCGCTGCCGACGGCCTGGCGATCGTCGCCGCCGACATCGACGAGGCCGCCGCTCACGCGATCGCGAGAGAGGTGGATGGCGTCGGCCATCGCGTCGACGTCGCGAACATCGACGACGTACAAGCGCTGGCGGGCTCGCTGGATCGCTGCGACGTGCTCGTGAACAACGCCGGGGTGTGGCGTTTCGCCCCGCTCGCGAAGGCGACGCCGGAGGACATCCGGGCGGTGCTCGACACCAACGTGCTCGGGACGGTGCTGTGCACTCAGGCGATGGCGCCGCTGATGGCGAAGCAGGGCGGGGGAGCGATCGTCAACCTCACGTCGGTCACTGCGAAGGCCATCCCCCCCGGGGTTGGGATCTATCCGGCGTCGAAGGCGGCGATCATCGCGCTCACCAAACAAACGGCGATCGAATTCGCGGCCAAGGGGATCCGCGCCAACGCGGTGGGCCCCGGTTTCATCCCGACGCCGGGCACGGTGGACACGTACGGCGCCGACGAGGAGACCCAGCGTGTGCGCGGTCGCGTCGTCCCTCTCGGTCGCTACGGGACGCCCGACGAGATCGCGGACGCGGTGGCGTTCTTCGCCTCGGACGCTTCTCGCTACGTGACCGGGCAGGTGCTCTTCGTCGACGGTGGGGTCACCGAGGCCTCGATGCTGTTCATGTTCGCGGCGCAGGCTTCACCGGGCTGACGAGGCCGGGGTCGGCGGCTAGCGCTGGACTGCCGCGGCGAGGCGGGTGAGACCCTTCTCGAAGTCGCGACCGACCATCTTGTCCATGCTCATGAAGATGCCCATGATGCGCGTGGCGATCGTCTTCGGACCGACCATCCGCCATGTCACGGTGGTGGCATCGCCCGAGCCTTCGAGCTCGAAGGTCGTGGTGTTGCGAGCCTTGAACGGCTTGAGGAACTGGAGATCGATGACCACGCGGGACGGTGCCTCGACGCCGGTGATCTCCATACGACCCTGGCCGGCCTTGCGGTTGCCACTCCACTCGTAGACGGCGCCGACGCCGGACTCGGCCCCCGAGTAGGTGCGCTGCAAGGCGGGGTCGATGTCTTCCCACGGTGACCATTCCGTCCAGCGGTGGAAGTCGGCGATGAGGTCGAAGACGACCTGTGGCGCGGCGGCCACCGTTCCGGTGCGGGTCACCTCGTACTCGTCCTTGCCCGGCATCGCGATCGTCCTCTCGGGTGGGGTTGCACGTCGGGTGGAGGGTTGCACGTCGTCGTCGGGGCGGCACCCTACTCGCGCCGATTCGCTGCCTGAGTAGGGTCGTTTGCGTGAGAGCGGGAGTGGAGTACTCGGTGATCGAGGTGCGTCCGATCGCCGGCGCGCTCGGAGCGGAGATCGGGGGCGTCGACCTGTCGTTGGACCTCTCCGACGAGGTCGTCGCCGAGATCCGTCGGGCATGGCTGGAGCACCTGGTGGTGTTCTTCCGGGACCAACGCCTCGAGCCGGCCGAGTTCCTGGCGTTCGCGCGACGCATCGGGGAACCGGTGGAGTACCCGTTCGTGAAGGGGATCGACGGGTTCCCGGAGATCATCGCGGTCACGAAGCTCCCGCACGAGACCGTGAACTTCGGTGGGATCTGGCATAGCGACACCACCTATCTCGCACAGCCGCCGATGGCGACGATGCTGGTCGCGCGTGAGATCCCTCCGGTCGGGGGCGACACGATGTTCGCGAACATGTACCTCGCGTACGA
>JANOWV010000553.1:0-3969 GCA_031418075.1 Actinomycetes bacterium | reverse complement strand
GATCTCGAAGGAGCGCGCCACACTGCAGCAGGTGCTGCAGGATCGCGACGGCTTCGCCGTCGTCCTCGGCAGCGGCAGGGGATCGCAGGACATCGAGGAGCTCGTCGATGTCGTTGATCGCTGTCTTCACGTGGGTGGGGCCCGGTACCCCGCCGACGTCACGACGCCGGCCTCCAACTCGAGGATCCAGGTCGAACCCTTCTCCAGCCGATCGTCGGGGATGGTCACTCCGCCCCTGGCGAGATCGTCGAGCAGCCATCCGATCACGTCGCCGTGGGTCGAGAGCACAGTGGTCTCGTCGCTGACCTTGCTGAGCAGCGCCCGGGTCTCGCCGAGTGGCGCACCTTCGGCGAGTGCGTCCGACAGCTCGACGGGAAGGAGCAGCCGCGCTGCGAGGGGATCGACCGTCTGACGACACCGGACGTACGGGCTGCTGATGATCCGGGTGGGGACTGCTGCGCCGAGGACGTCGGCGAGGGCGTCGGCTTGGCGTCGTCCCGGCTTCGACAGCGGGCGTTGGTCGTCGGGTTCGTCCCAGTCGGACCGGCTTCCGGCCTTCGCGTGGCGGACCACGTAGATCGTCATCGCGGATCCCGAAGGTGATCGAGGAGCACCCGGTCGTGCTCGTAGGTGAGCAGTGTTGCGGCCTCGGCAGGTCGGCACCACTGCAGCGCATCGACCTCACTGTTGGACTCGAAGTCGTCGCCGGTCGTGCCGTCTGGGAGATCCATCAACCAGTACCGGACGAGCTTGTCCCTCCCGCGATGGTCGCGGTAGCGGGTGGAGCTGATCTCGCGGCCTGCGACGCAGGCGAAGCCCGTCTCCTCTTCCACTTCGCGTCGTGCGGTTGCCAGGTCGTCGTGATCGTCGTCGTCCCGCTTGCCCTTCGGGAAGGTCCAATCGTCGTAGCGAGGCCGGTGCACGAGGAGCACCTCGAGCCGTCCTCGGAGCACGCGGCGTCTCGTCCGACAGACGACGCCGCCCGCGGCATGAACGTCGGGGTCGGCGTGCACGTCGGCGCTCATGCCCAGCGGCGGAGGCGCTTGCGGCTCGCGCGCTTCCATGCATCGGGCCAACGGCGACGTGCCCGTCGCGCGGCTCGATGCTCGATCGCGGCGAGCTGGCCGGCCACGAACCCGATCGGCTCGTCGGTCCGGGTCGCGGCCCGACGGAGCCACTCGGCCGCGACGACCGCGTCCTGATGGGACCCGAGCACCGATTGGAGCTCTGCTGCGGTCCGGGCGAGACGCCGCGCCGGCTTCCCGACGGTCGGCGCCACCGCCTCGGCCGCGTAGCGGACCCGCTTCGCGAGTCGCCGGATCTCGTGGAGCTGCGCGTCGCGGGGATCGGCCGAGAGGGAGTCGGCCGCGTCGAGGAGTCGGCGTACGGGTGCGCGCACGAGATCACCCAGGAGCTGCCGGTCGTCGCTGTCGTCGACGCGGAGGAGCAGCCGGGGGTGCTGCGAAGCGGTGGCGAGGCGGTCGAGCAGGCTGTCGTACCGGCTGCTGCGGAGCGCGTCGAGCATCTGCTCACGCGCGCGCCGTCGATCGTCCCGCAGGCCTTCGAGGACGATGTCGCCGAACGGGCGATCGACGACAGGAAGTGCCGCGATCGTGGGCGTCATCCGCTCGAGCAGGACGTCGGCGTCGCGCACCAGTCCGAGCATCTCGCCCAGCCACCGCAGCTCGGCGCGAAGCTCCTCGGCCCAGCGTTCGTCGAGCAGCGGACCGAAGGTGCGGAGGTCCGAACGGAGCCGTCGGGTTGCCACCCGGGCCTGGTGCAGGTCCTCGGCGTCCTGGCCGGTTCGCGCGCCGGGATCGTGCTCGAGCAACTGCAGGACCGAGGTCGCGATCGCCGTTCGCACCGCGACGTCGGCCGTGGGGACAACGGGCCCGGGGTCCGGGACCGCGACGTCGGCGGGCGCACGAGCCGGAGTGCCGAGCACCCGGACGATCTTGGGTGTGGGGTCGGCCGCGCCCGCTCCTGCCGCGCGGAGGCGGGTGAGGATCGCGGACCGGTGGACGGCAGTCGCGTCGGACGTCAGCTCCACCTCGACTTCGCGGAGCTCCTGCTCGTCACTGTCGCGTCCGGTGAGCCGGGCCGAGAACCGGTCGTCGACGACCTCGCCCAGGACCGTCCCGTCGACGGCGCGGAGCGGGACGATTGCACGCGTCGTGCGGACCATCGCGATCGGAACGACGGGCGCACCACGCGTCCGGGCGCGCACGAGGTCGAGTGCCGCGGCCGGTGGTCCGATCCTGCGACGGTCGGGTGCCGGACCGGCCACGTGATGCTCGACGCGCACCAGCATGTCGGGCGCCGCGTCGTCGACGGTCACGGGGAGCTTGACCGTCCATCCTTCGGGTTCCCGATAGCGGAGGCTCCCCCCGGCGCGCGTGATGCGGAGATCGTCAGTGTCGAAGTAGGTCGCGTCCAGCTCGACGGCTACCCCAGGACCGACCTCGAGGCCCGCGTCGGAGTCGGCGAGCGCGGGGAGCGCGAACTCCGGTGGGACCGCGAGCTTGATCTCACGCTCGATCAGGTGCGTGTCGGCGGGTGCGAGTGCATCCGCGTCCAGTTCGGGGGCGGTGCCGTCGACGACGGCAACCGCTTGGAGCGCCGACCGGTCGACGGCGCTCACGGCCGTGTGCCGGCGCGGGCCTCGGCCAGCGCACGGAGGCGAACGTGCGTGTTCACCCCGCTGGTGGTGGCGACGGGGTGCCACGACCCGTCGGAGTGCAGATCCCACGCCAGCACGTCGTCGGCAAGGTTGACGTCGAGGATCTCGGCGAGACGCTCTTTGAGCTTCGGATCGGTGACGGAGCACGTCGCCTCGACCCGGCGATCGAGGTTGCGGGGCATCCAGTCGGCGGAGCTGATGAGGTACTCGGCAGTCGCGTCGTCGGCACCGAACCGGTAGATCCGTGAGTGCTCGAGGTACTGGCCGATGATCGAACGGACCCAGATGTGCTCCGAGAGCCCGGGGACCCCGGGCCGGAGGCAGCAGATCCCTCGCACGATCAGGTCGATGCTCGTGCCCGCGCACGAGGCGGCGTAGAGGTCGTCGATGAGTGCGGCGTCGACGAGGCTGTTCATCTTCAAGATGATGCGACCCGCGTTCCCTAATGCTGCTTGGTCGCGGATCCGCTCCTGCAGGCCGGCCCGGAGCGCCTCGGGGGCGACGAGCAGTCGGCGATACCGGATCGGGCGGCTGTAGCCCGTGAGGTAGTTGAAGAGCTCGGTGAGATCGGCGCCGATCGCTTCGTCGGTGGTGAGCAGTCCGAGGTCCTCGTACAGGGTGGCCGTACGCGGGTTGTAGTTCCCGGTCCCGACGTGGCAGTAGCGGCGGATCTCGCCGTCCTCTTCGCGGCGGACGACGAGCAGGATCTTCGTGTGGGTCTTCAGCCCGACGAGCCCGTACACCACGTGCACGCCGGCTTCCTCGAGGACGCGCGCCCGATCGATGTTCGCTTCCTCGTCGAAGCGAGCCTTGAGCTCGACGAGGGCCACGACCTGCTTGCCGTCGCGTGCCGCGTCGGCGAGCGCGCTGACGATCGTGCTCTCGGGGCCTGCGGTGCGGTAGATGGTCTGCTTGATCGCGAGCACCCGGGGGTCGCGGGCGGCCTGACGGACGAACGCTTCGACCGACGTCGAGAACGAGTCGTAAGGGTGGTGCACCAACACGTCACCCTGGCGCAGCACTCGGAAGAGATCCACGGGCGCGCCCGCGGCATCGGCGAGCACCGCCGGCGTGCGAGGTGTCCAGGGCTCGTCCTTGAGCTTCGGGCGGTCCAGCGCGCACACGTCCCAGAGCCCGGTGAGGTCGAGTGGCCCGTCGATAGTGACCACCGCACCGTCCGGGATGTCGAGCTCGCGGCAGAGCACCCCGATGACCTCGTCGGACATCGTGGCATCCACCTCGAGTCGAACGACGTTGCCGAACTTGGTGCGCCGGTGCAGGACGGTCTC
>JANOWV010000552.1:0-3537 GCA_031418075.1 Actinomycetes bacterium | reverse complement strand
CCTCTGGTAGCCATTTCCGGGGGTTCCACGTGAAACGCGGAGGCAAGTCCCTTCGGGTTCCGCCCGGATGTTCCACGTGAAACACCCGAGGTAAAGGGCCCAGCCGACAGGACGTTCCACGTGAAACACCCGCGACCGAGGCGGACCGGCCACCCCAGGTCCGGCCCCAGGTTCCACGTGGAACCCCCCGGGTCTCCAGACGCCGCAAGGACTCGAGGAAAGGAAGGCCGCGAACAGGGGGCGCGTGCAGCCGGGCTGACCCGACCCGAGCAGCGACCGCAAAGAGCCCACGAGACCGCGGGCGAGCGCGGCAGCGGCCTCCCCGGGTGATCGGCGGTCCGCGGGGGAGCGCGCCGCCCGGAACGGGGGAGCTGAGGGCCAGGGCGGCGGGGGAACTGCCGACGGGACCCAGATCGAGGGCAAGGTACGCCCGCTCGCGATCGCTCCGGAATCGAAGCCGGCGGAGGTCGCGAGAGGCACCGGCGGGCTTCGGGCGGTCACGCCGGAGTGGGGGGAGACCCGGGCCCCTCGGGCTCGAGCCGGAGGCGAGCAGGGGCTCGCCCCACCGGAGGCTTCCGAGGCACGACGGAGCCGAGACGCGGCGGGGACCAGCTCGCGGTTCAAACTCCGGGCGACTTGACGTACCACGATCCACCGACGACGATGCCGACCGACGATCGAGGAGCAGCTCCCATCCGATGGCCAAGCAGAAGCGCGGTGCCCGCGAGCGCCGCCGGCGGGAGGGGGCACCTCCCGACTCGGGGTCGGGTGCACCCGCCCCGGCGGCTCAGCCCACTGGCGCACAAGATTCCGGGGCGTCCGACGAGATTCTCACGAACAACACTGGTGTAGTTCCGTTGACTGACGTATCCTCTCATAGACATGAGCCTCAACTCGAGGTCGAGACAGTCGCAGCAGTCGACGAGACGGAGACGGTGGTGGCCCCGACAACAACCCGCGTGAGTTCCAACGCGCTGCCCGACGGGCCCATTCTCGATCCCGAGTCGTTGCCGGCGGCGCCGGGTGCCGACGGCCGTCCGCTCGTGCTCCCTGCGGTCCTGGCGATCGCGAACCAGAAGGGGGGTGTCGGCAAGACCACGACCGCGGTGAACCTCAGCGCCGCACTCGCCGAGATCGACTTCCGGGTCCTCGTCATCGACCTCGACCCGCAGGGCAACGCGACCACCGGTCTCGGCCTCAACCCACGCGACGTCAACGCGTCGATCTACGACGTGCTCCTCCAGTCGATGCCGCTCGAGGATTGTGTCGAGCCGACGGCGATCAAGAACCTCTTCGTGGTGCCAGCGACGATCGACCTGGCCGGCGCCGAGATCGAGCTCGTGCCGCAGATCAGTCGCGAGCTGAAGCTCAAGAAGGCGATCGACGCGGTCCGCGACCAGTACGACCTGATCGTGATCGACTGTCCTCCGTCGCTCGGGCTCCTCACGGTGAACGGGCTCGCGGCGGCCGATGGGGTGGTCGTGCCGATCCAGTGCGAGTACTACGCGCTGGAAGGGCTGGGGCAGCTGCTCCGCAACGTGTCGCTCGTGCAGTCGAACCTGAACCCCGAGCTCGACGTGCACGGGATCATCCTCACGATGTACGACGCGCGCACGAAGCTCGCCGACCAGGTCGAGTCGGAGGTCCGGGGCTACTTCGGAGCGAAGGTCTACAAGACGGTGGTCCCGCGCACGGTGCGGCTCTCGGAGGCGCCCTCGTTCGGGCAGCCGATCATCGTGTTCGACTCGACGTCGCGGGGGGCCAAGGCCTACCGCGCGCTGGCGAAAGAGGTGAGTCGTGGCGCGTCAAGGCGGACTGGGTAAGGGCCTCGGCGCCCTGATCCCTCAGGGTGCTGCGGAACATCGCACTCCGGCCGGGGACGGGTACCGGGAGATCCCGATCGCGTCCATCCAACCGAACCAGTACCAGCCGCGCGACGTCTTCGACGAAGAGGCCCTCGGGGCACTCGCCGACTCGATCCGCGAGGTCGGGCTGTTGCAGCCGGTGCTCGTGCGTCCGGCCGGCGACGGCTTCGAGCTCATCGCCGGCGAACGGCGGTGGCGCGCCGCGCGACGGGTCGGGCTCCAGGTCATCCCCGCGCTCGTGCGCGAGACCGACGACAACACCGCGCTCGAACAGGCGCTCGTGGAGAACCTCCAGCGTGACGATCTGAACCCGCTCGAGGAAGCCTCCGCGTACCAGCAGCTCATCGAGGACTTCCATCTCACCCACGAGCAGGTCGCGGCCCGGATGGGCAAGAGCCGGGCCGCCGTCTCGAACACCTTGCGCTTGCTCCAGCTCCCCCCGTCGATCCAGAAGGCCGTCCGCGAGCGCCAGATCGGGATGGGGCACGCGCGGGCGATCCTCGGCACTCCCGACCGCGCGTTCCAGGAGGCGCTGGCACGCCGCGTCGTGAAGGAGGACCTGTCGGTCCGTCAGGTCGAGGAGGCAGTCCGGGTCCGCAACGACGGCGAGACCGGCGGCTCCGGTGGTGATGTCGTCACCGGGCGGATGCGGCCGGCTGGACTGGCCGAGCTCGAAGAGATGCTGAGCGACCACCTCGAGACCCGGGTGAAGATCCGACTCGGGGCCGGCGGCAAGGGCACGATGGCGGTCGACTTCGCAGGCCTCGACGACCTCGAGCGGATCTACCGGGTGATCACCCAGGAGCCCCCGGTCGCCCGAGCCGACACCGCCTGACGCTGCGGCGAGCTCGGGACGCCGGTCGCCAGGTGCCGGCCCCCCGTCAGGGCTCGGTGTTGCGATCAGGTATCGGTGCCGACGGCTTCGATGCCGCGTCGTACCCCGGCCACCACGGCCCGTCCGACGTCGCCCGCGCGCGCGACCAGCGCGCGCATCTCGTCGACGTCGGCGCCGTTGACCGGCTCACAGATGACTGCCGGCATCCGAGTCTCGCGGAGGAGCGCGTAGGCTTTGCCCTCGACGCCGGAGCGTGCGGGAAGCACCGACCGGAGTGACGCGTCGATCGCGGATGCGACCGCAGCGCCGACCTCGGACTGGAAGCGCGCCGAGGCGAAGTAGGCGCAACGGTGCCCGGCCTGCTCGCCGGCTCGGAGCGCGAGGAAGAGGTCCGCCTCGAATCGGTTTGCCTCCGCCGCGATCGCACTGTCATCTCCACCCGATGCGTCGTGCACGGCCACCGCCCCGGTCTCGAGCAGCAGCTTGACGACCTGGTCACCGATCGCGGCGAGCCCGGGTGTGGTCGCGACGAAGATGCGCCGGCTCGTGAGGTGGGGAGGTCCGGCGCGGAGCCGCTCGCGCAGCGACGCGGCTGATCCCGCTGCGAACGAGCCGACCCGATCGAGCGCCCCGATCGTCGACGCGCCACAGATCCCGTCGGGGGGGAGGCCGGCCGCACGCTGGAACTCGACGAGGGCGCGTGCGGTGTCGGGGCCGAAGATCCCGTCGTGGCGCCCGGCGTCGCAGGCGAGCGCGTTGAGCCGGTGCGGGAGGTCGGCGACGGAGTGGCCCCGAAGCAAAGGCCTGCGCACGTAGTGCAACCGGTCGCCGAGCTCG
>JANOWV010000551.1:0-1883 GCA_031418075.1 Actinomycetes bacterium | reverse complement strand
CGAACGGTGCGAAGGTGATCAACCTCAGTCTCGGGAGCGGAAGCCCCGGTGCCGCCGACATTGCGGTGCAGAACGCGGTTGCCACCGACGTGATGGTCTTCGCGGCCGCGGGGAACAGCGGAGCAGGTGGGCCGGCCGAGTATCCCGGCGCCGACGACGACGCGATCGCCGTCGCCTCCGTCACCTCCTCGTTGGCGCGCAGCTCGTTCTCGACGACCGGCAGCTACGTGGACATCGCGGCACCGGGCAGCAACATCTGGTCGACCTACCCGACATCGACCTACGCGTCGCTGTCAGGCACCTCCATGGCGACGCCGTACGCCGCGGCAACCGGCGCGTTGATCCGCTCGCGGTACCCGTCGTGGACCGTCGCGCAGGCTCGTCAGCGCCTGCTCTCGACAGCCAACGACCTCGGAACGACCGGCCCTGACAGCTCGTTCGGGTACGGCTTCATCAATCCGGTCACAGCCACCGGCTGAGCGCTGCCGCGAGCCGCACAGACAGTCGCGACAGCTTTCGGGGTCCGGCCTCGGGGTCCGGCCTCGGGGTCCGGTCTCAGGGTCCGGTCTCAGGGTCCGGTCTCAGGGTCCGGGCACGCGGCGCAGGCGGTGGTCGGCCGTGAACAGTCGACGCCGGATCCCGAGCGCCATCACGGTGGTCGTCGTGGCGACCGAGCCGAGGATGAGGAACATCACCGACGCCTGCACTCGCACCGCGTCGATCGGGGCGACGCCCGCGAGAATGAGGCCCGTCATCGCTCCGGGCAGTGCGATCAACCCGACGACCTTCGTCGTCTCGATCTGCGGGATGAGCGCGGTCCGCAACGCCGATCGTACGTAGGGATGCGCGGCGACGGCCGACGGCTGGCCGAGCGCGAGACGCGCCTCGACCTCATCGCGCTTGTCGGAGAGCTCGTCGACGAGCCGGCGCGACACGAGGACGGTCGTGGCCAGCGAGTTGCCGATCATGAGGCCGGCGAGCGGGATCAGCGTCCGGATACGGAGCTCGAACACGCCGAAGCCGAAGAGCACACCGAGCGTCATCGCGGCCGATGCGGCAAACGCCACGAGGGAGAGCTCGAAGATCGCCGGGACCCCCGGCGCGCGCCGGCGGACGGTGAACGCGACGATCACGAGCATCACCGCGACCCACGCCCACCCCCACCAGATCGAGACCCCTGGTTCGAGCAGGACATCCAACAGCAACCCGATTGCGAGCAGCTGCACCATGGCACGCGCCGCCGACCAGAGCAGGCTGGCCTCGAGCCCGAGGCGTCGCCAGAACGACACCGCGACGGCGACTCCGACCAGGAGCGCCGAGATCCCGAGCCCGGACCAGCCGATGTCGCTCATGAGGCGTGCTCCCCCGCGAGGAACGCACGGGCAGCCGCGGGCGCGGATTCGTCGAGGTCGGCAACCTCACCGCAGTGGGCGACCCGACCGGAGATCACGATCACCACGTGATCGGCGAGGCGGCGCATCTGCGCGAGGTCATGGGTGACCCACACGATGGGGACGCCGTCGTCGGCAAGCACCCGGGCCAGGTCCTCGAGTCCCCGACGCGCCGCGGGATCGACCGACGAAGTGACCTCATCCATGAGGACCACGTGGGGGTCAGTCGCGAGCGTGCGGGCCAGGCACACACGTTGGGACTCGCCACCGGACAGCTCGCGCGCATCGCGCCCGAGGAAGGCTTCACCGAGGCCCACACGACCGAGCACGGCGCCGGCGAGCTCCGCATCCAGCCCGGGCTCGGCGACGTGGAGGTTGTCGAGCACTGTGCCGCCGAACGGTGTCGGCCGTTGGAACACCATCGCGACCTGCCGCCGGAGCGTGAGCGGATCGAGCGCCGAGACATCGGCCCCGCGGTAGCGCACGCACCCC
>JANOWV010000550.1:0-7943 GCA_031418075.1 Actinomycetes bacterium | reverse complement strand
CGACGCGATCGAAGAGTTCGTCACCGGTGCTCCGGTGAAACATGAAGCCGACGACGTCGACCGCGTGCTCATGACGGTCCTGTTCACTGACATCGTCGACTCGACGAAGCGCGCGTCCGACATGGGCGACAAGGCGTGGCGCGCGCTTCTCGAGCAGCACGACGCGACCGCGGCGAAGGCCGTCGAATCCCAGCGCGGCGTGGTGGTGAAGCGCACTGGCGACGGGCTGCTCGCCACCTTCGACGGCCCCGGCCGCGGGGTTCGTGCTGCGAGGGCACTGCGGGAAGCGGTCGCATCACTCGGAGTCGAGGTGCGAGCCGGATTGCACACCGGCGAAGTCGAACGTCGCGGCGATGACGTTGCCGGCATCGGCGTGCACATCGGCGCCCGGGTGAGTGCGCTCGCAATGCCGGGGGAGGTGCTCGTCACCAGTACGGTCAAGGCTCTGGTGATGGGCTCCGACCTGGAGTTCGACGACCGCGGCACATGCGAGCTCAAGGGCGTCCCCGGCGACTGGCAGCTCTGGGCCTCGGTCTGAGGCGAAGTCGCTCAGGCGCCGCGCAGACCAGGTCCTCGTGCAGGTGGGGCACGATCCGACTACCCGATTCCGAGTCGCCGGGTGAAGGGCTACGTTCTCGCGATGCCCACGATGCCGACGATCCCGGAGACGCAGTACGCGCAGAGCGGCGACCTGAGCATCGCGTACCAGGTCGTGGGGGACGGTCCGCTCGACATCCTCTTCGTGCCCGGGTTCGTCTCGAACGTCGAGCTGATGTGGGACATGCCCAGCATGGGTCACATACTCCGACGCCTTGCCGGGATGGGCCGGCTCGTGGTCTTCGACAAGCGGGGCACCGGGTGCTCCGACCGGTCTCTCGGGGCCGGCAGCTCCGAGGACCGCATGGACGACCTCCGCGCGGTCGCCGATGCTTCCGGCATCGACTCTGCGGTGATCGTCGGGACCTCCGAGGGTGGGCCCCTCGCGGTGCTGTTCGCGGCGTCGTTCCCCGAGCGCGTCCGATCGCTCGTGCTGTGGGGCACCTACGCCCGCGCACTGTGGGCGCCGGACTACGAGGATGGGCACCCCGTGGACCTCGTGGACGCCTTGATCGACCACGTCAAGTCGAAGTGGGGGACCGGCCACGCGCTTTCGGGATTCCTGGGCGCTCATGACGACGATGACGTGGCCCTGCGTGCGCGCTACGAACGTCAGACGGCGACTCCCGGCGCCGCCGCAACGATCCTGCACCACAACGTCCGGATGGACGTGCGTCACGCGCTCGGGGCGCTGCGCATGCCCACGCTCGTGGTCCACCGGGTGGGTGACCCGATCATCCCCGTCGGCGCAGGCCGATATCTGGCGCGCCATATCGAAGGCGCTCAGCTCGCCGAGTTCCCTGGCGACTTCCACATCGCCGGGCTCGCCGGTCAGGACGACGACATCCTCGATGCGATCGAGGAGTTCGTGACCGGCGCCCCCGTCCTGCACGCCCCCGACGACGTCGACCGGGTGCTCATGACCGTGCTGTTCACCGACATCGTCGACTCCACCCAGCGCGCCTCCGACCTCGGCGACAAGGCTTGGCGCGCGCTGCTCGAGCAACACGACGCGACCGCGGCGAGTGCAGTCGAAGCGCAACGCGGCGTCGTCGTGAAGCGGACCGGCGACGGGCTGCTCGCCACGTTCGACGGCCCAGGGCGGGGTGTGCGTGCGGCCCGGGCGCTGCGCGATGCCGTACGCTCGCTCGGCGTCGAGGTCAGGGCGGGATTGCACACCGGTGAGGTCGAGCGCCGCGGCGCCGACATCGCGGGAATCGGGGTCCACATCGGTGCCCGAGTAAGTGCCCTCGCCGGGTCGGGCGAAGTGCTCGTCACGAGCACGGTCAAGGACCTCGTGATGGGCTCCGACCTGGAGTTCGACGACCGAGGCTCACGCGAGCTGAAAGGTGTGCCGGGCGACTGGCACCTCTGGGCCTCGGTCTGACCCCACCTTTCCTGCGAGCACGTGACGCTCAGGGTCCGTGGAGGCCGTTCAGCGTCACTTGGTCCCGAACGACAGGTCCTCAGGCGCCGCGCAGGAGGACACCGGCGAGGGCGCCGGTGTGCACGCCGTCCTCCATGAACACCTGGCCGTTCACGATCGTGGTGTCGTAGCCGTGCGCTCGCTGGATGAACCGCCCGGCACCGTTGGGGAAGTCGTGGTGGTACTCGGGGACGGGGAGCGCGAGCGCGTCCCAGTCGATGATGTTGAGGTCGGCGAACGCGCCTTCCCGCACGACGCCCCGGTCGGCGATCCCGAACGTCGTGGCGGTGTCGGACGTGAGTCGTCGGATCGCGTCTTCGACCGTGAGGAGGCCGCGTTCGCGCACCCAGTAGGTGAGCAGGGTGGTGGGGACGCTCGCGTCCATGGTCTGGCCGACGTGCGCGCCGGCGTCGGCGAGTCCCATCATCACCTCGGGCGCCTGGAGGACCTCGCCGATCGCCTCGACGTCCTCGTTGATCAGCGGCCACGACAGCAGGACCGCGCCGTCGGTCTCGAGTGCGAGGTCGATGAACGCCTCGACGGGAGACACTCCTCGCTGGTCGGCGATCGCGAGCAGCGATCTCGACGGGTCGCACTCGTAGTGGGCCAGGCCGTCGTCGCCGTTGAGCACGAAGAACTTGTCGAGGCCGCGGCGGTCGTCCTTCGCGTCCTCGATGAGCTCCGCTCGTCGGCCCGGGTCGCGGAGCAGGGCGAGCCGCTCGTCGAGGGGCAACGGTGCGAGGGCGAGCCATGACGGTCGGTGGTCGAACGGCGTGCGGTGCACGAGCCCGGTGAGCACACCGATGAAGCGCGGGGTCGTCTGCGGACGGAGCTGTGCGCCACGGGCGTTGGCGGCTCGCACACATGCGAGGGCATGACGCCAGTGCTCGCCCTGGTCGGCCGAGTTGGTGAGGTTGAAGGTGAGGGGGCGACCCGAGCGGATGCTCACCGCTTCCATCCATGCGAGCTCGGAGTCGACCCGAGGTTCGGCGGGCCCGTCGCCATCGAAACGGGGCGCGACCTCGAAGATGCCCCGACCGTGGCGCGCGAGCATGTCGGCGAACGCGAGGAGCTCGCGTTCCTCGGCCCAGGTGCCGGGGACGTAACGGCCGTCGGGCACGCGATGGCGGAGCGTGCGCGAGCTGGAGATGCCGAGCGCGCCGGCCGTCATCGCCTCGTCGATCAGCCCGGTCATCGTCGCGAGCTCGTCGTCGGTGGGGAGGACCCCGTCGTCGAGGGAGCGTTCGCCCATCGCGTAGTACCGGAGCGCACTGTGGCCGACCATGCCGCCGACGTTGAGACCCGTCGCCGTGCGGTCGAGCCACCCGAGGTAGTCGCCGTACGTCTCCCAGTCCCACGGGAGCCCGACGAGGATGCTCGCCGCCGGGATGTCCTCGACCGACTCCATCATCTCGGCGATGTACGTGTGGTCCTCGGCGTGCACGGGCGCGAACGTCACACCGCAGTTGCCGATCGCGACCGAGGTCACGCCGTGCCAGCACGACGACGACCCGAGCGGGTCCCAGCCGAACTGGGCATCGAGGTGCGTGTGGACGTCGACGAACCCGGGGGTCACGAGTCGGCCGTCGGCATCGATCTCCCGGGCCCCCGCGCCACCGACGTCGCCGACCGCGACGATGCGGTCGCCGTCCACGGCCACGTCGGCCGGCCGGGACGCTGCCCCCGTACCGTCGACGAGCGTGCCGTTGCGGATCACCAGGTCATGGGCCATGAGGGGAACGGTACCGGCGCGCGCGCTCGCCCGCGCCGGGCCCGAGTAGGTGGTCCGGAGGGGCCAGCAGCAACATGGTGGGCTCGCCGCGACGGGCGATGGGTCCAGATAATGTGACGCCCCGTCAGATTTCGCGACGCCGCGGCGCGGTGACGGTCGCCGTGCTGCAACGGTCGCCCGATGAGGAGCACGAGTGGGAGGCACGGAGACCCCGATCATCCCGATGATCGTGAGCGTCGACGATCACGTCGTGGAGCCGGCCGACCTCTGGGCCCGGTGGCTGCCGGAGCAGTACCGGGATCGTGCGCCCCGGATCGAGCGCAAGGGTCTCGCGGGGATGCGGCACATCGGTGGCGGTACCTACGAGCTCGAGTTCGCCGACGATGCCCCGAAGGCCGACTGCTGGGTGTACGAGGATCTCATCCTGCCGCACAAGCGTCACGTCGCTGCGGTCGGCTTCGACCGCGACGACATGACGGCGTCTCCGATCACCTACGACGAGATGCGCCCGGGCTGCTACGACCCGAAGGCCCGCGTCGAGGACATGCTCATGAACCACGTGGAGGTGAGCGTCTCGTTCCCGACGTTCCCCCGGTTCTGCGGACAGACGTTCTCGGAGGCTCAGGACAAGGACCTCGCGATGGCGTGCGTGCTCGCCTACAACGACTGGATGGTCGAGGAGTGGTGCGGCGACTCCGACGGCCACCTCGCGCCGTTGATCATCATCCCGCTGTGGGACGTGGAGGCATCGGTCGCGGAGATCCGCCGGAACGCTGCACGCGGGGTGCACGCGGTGTGCTTCAGCGAGATTCCGCCGCACCTGGGGCTCCCGAGCATCCACACCGGCTATTGGGATCCGATGTTCGCGGAGTGCGCGGGCTCCGACGTCACCGTGTGCATGCACATCGGCTCGTCGTCGAAGATGCCCGCCACGTCGGTCGACGCGCCGATCGCGGTCGCCGCGACGTTGTCGTTCGGCAACGCGATGGCCTCGATGAGCGACTTCCTCTTCTCCGGCGTGCTCGTGCGCTACCCCGACCTGCGCCTGGCGTACTCGGAAGGGCAGATCGGCTGGATCCCGTACATCCTCGAGCGGGCCGACGACGTGTGGATGGAGCACCGGGCGTGGGCAGGTGTGCGTGACCTCGTCCCCGATCCGCCGTCGACCTACTACTACAAGCAGATCTTCGGGTGCTTCTTCCGCGACCAGCACGGCCTGGAGTCGCTCGACCGTGTCGGGGTCGACAACATCACCTTCGAGACCGACTACCCGCACACCGACTCCACGTGGCCGCACACCTTGGAGGTCGCCGAGAAGATGTTCGCCGGCCTCGACGACGAGACGATCTACAAGATCGTGCGCGGCAACGCGATCCGCATGCTGCACCTCGATCTCGATTGACCATGCGCGGTCAACTCATCGTCGCGACGCCCGACCTCCTCGACCCGAACTTCTCGCGCACCGTGGTTCTGATCTTGGAGCACTCGCCCGAGGGTGCGGTGGGGGTCGTGCTGAACCGTCCCAGCGAGACACCGCTCGAGGACGGCATGCCGGGCTGGGCACTGCTCGCGGCTGCTCCGGGTCGGGTGTTCGTGGGTGGGCCGGTCGAGCCCGCTGCCGCGATCGGCCTCGGGCGCGTGCCGTCGAGCCGCGCAGGCTCCTCCGAGGGACGGCCCGAGCCGCTCTTCGGCGAGGTGTGCTCGATCGATCTCGGATCGGACCCCGTGTTGCGCGTGCCGGACGTGGAGGTGGTGCGCTTCTTCGCGGGCTACGCGGGGTGGGGTCCCGGACAGCTCGACGACGAGGTTGCGGGCGAGGGGTGGTTCGTCGTCGACCGCGACGACGGCGATGTGTTCTCCGGTGCGCCGGAGATGCTCTGGCGAGAGGTGCTGCGCCGCCAACCTGGTCCATTGCGGCTCCTCTCGACGTATCCCGACGACCCGTCCCAGAACTGACCGACCGGGTGTGATCGACTGGGCGTGATCGCCGGAACGCGGCGAGAGCGGTAGCGTCGGCGCGCATGCGACTCAACCACATGGAGCTCACGTTCCCGCGCGGGACCCTCGACGACGCGTTCCGCAAGGAGGTCGATACCTTCTGGTGCGACATCTTCGGCTGGACGTCGGTCGACACCGAGGTCGTCGGACAGCTCGCGCACATCCTTCTCACCGGGAGCGACGGCGACTTCATCCTCCTCGCCGAGAGTGACAAGCCGATCAGCTCGCCCGGCTACGACCACCTGGGCCTGCTCCAGGGCACCCGAGCGGAGGTCGACGAGCTGCTCGACCGGTGCAAGCAGTTCGGGGAAACCGACGACCGCGTGGTGATCAAGGAGTACTCGGACCTCGAGGCTGGCGGGCTCGTCGTGCACGCCTTCTACGTGAAGTACCTGCTCCCCATCTACTTCGACGTCCAGTGCATGGAGCGCGACGGCGTCGCGATCCCCGTTCCCTGAGGTCATGCGTCGCCGGCCCGGACGGAGGGTCAGGGACGCACGTCGGACAGCAGGTAGCGCGGGCCGGCGCCGAGGCGAGCTGCCGCGTCCCCGGAGTTGTAGAGCGCGCAGTCGCGCAGCGACAGGCACCCGCACCCGATGCACTCGTCGAGCTGGTCCCGGAGACGGGTGAGCATCGCGAGGTGCTCATCGAGCCGGGGTCGCCAGGCCTGCGAGAGGCGGGCCCAGTCGTCCTTCGTCGGCGTGCGGGACCGGGGGAGCGAGGCGAGTGACGCCCGGATCTCGTCGAGGGTCAGGCCGACCCGCTGGGCGATGCGGATGAACGCGACCCGACGGAGGGTCTCGCGCCGGTATCGCCGCTGACCGCCCTCGGTGCGGGTCGACTCGATCAGCCGTTCGGCCTCGTAGAAGCGCAGCGCCGACGGGGCGACATCGCTGCGTTCGCTCAGATCACCGATGGAGAGCAGCTTGTCCGATGGCACCGGGTCGAAGATATCGGGCAAATTGCTTGACTTCAAGTGAACTTAAAGTCCTACGGTACGGACCATGGACTGCATGGACTGCATGGACGCCCAGATCGTCTGCGAGGCAGGGGCACGCCTGGCCTTGCCACGCGAAGCCCCGGCCGACTCCTTCATCCTCCACTCGGGCCTCGAGCTCATCGCTCGGGTCGGGCTCTTCGGGATGGTGGCGCCCGAGCGCCGCGAGGGTGCGCGCAGCCAGATCACTCGCCTGGCCGCGGAGTACGACGCCTGGGGGCCGTCGGTCGAAGCGCCCTCATCCGTCTCGTTCGCCGATCCGGAGGTGGCCGCGGCCGCGCTCGTCGCCGCATTGTCTGCGGGTGACCTCGACGCCGTCGACGGCGCGGCACGTTGGCTCGGCCGCCACGCGGCGCCGATCGAGCTCCGCCGTCTGCTGGCGGGATCACTTGTCAATCGCCTCGGCGCCGCGGCGCATGCGCCGATCTTCCTCTACCTGCTGCCGCGAGTCGCGCCGGGGGGTGAGGTCCCGGGCGAGCTGCTGCGGGGCCTGGCCCGCGACCTCGGCCGGGAGTGGTCTGGGCGGTTGCACTGGGTCGATGGTCGACCGCTCGACGGCCCCGGGACTCCCGAGTCGATGTTCGACGCGATCGCCGCAACGCCGATCGACCCGATCGAAGGCGCGACACCGTTCATCTCTCCGACGATGACTCGGGTCGACGAGGACGGCTCGGCGGCGAAGCTGCTCGAAGGGGTGGTCGCGGCGGGAGCGGTCCGCGACCAGGGGCGCGAGATCCTCCGAGCGGCGGCGTGGTCGATGCTGCTCGAGCCCGGTGAGCATTCAGCCTATGGCTGGACCAACGCGCTCACCCTGCCGCAAGCGGTGCTGGGTGTTGCAGACGCGACCCCCGATCCTGCGGTCGCGGTCGCGGTTGCGGCGACGTATGTCGTCGGCTTCCGCACGGGACTCGCGCGGCGACCGCTCGTGCCCGTGGAACCCGACGCCCCGCACGTCGACCTCGATGCGGCGCTGAGTGTCGACCGGCCGACGGCAGCCGCAGCCGTGTGGCACCAGCCCGATGACGCTCGCGCCGACGTGATCGCGGAGCTCGCGGCCCGTTCGTCGGAGCATCACGACGCGCACTACGTGAAATACACGCTTGCGTGCCTCGACGCTGCGGCAGACGACCCCGACCACGCTCGGCTGTTCCTGGCCGCGGCCGGGGGGTTGGCGGGGTGGTGGGCGAAGGTCG